>CAZRZZ010000039.1:0-10207 GCA_964604755.1 uncultured Methanosarcinales archaeon
TCCTCGATGAGCTCCTTTTGCTTCTGCACAAGGCCCGCATGATGATACGCCACGCCCCTTTTGATGATGTCGGAGAGGCGCTCGCACTGCTTTGTCGGCTTTGAGAGCGCCGTGCGCACTTTTTCGGAGAGCTCGTGGAGCTTCGCCTCGTTTGGAAGATTGGTCTTCTTGATCTTCCGTGCAATATCCTCAGCGGTCTTTTCCGCGGAGCGTTTGCTATTGACAAAGACGATCGCCTGCTTGTTGATGCGCAGGGTGTCGAGCGCGAGGTTGACCGTCGGATTGCTTGTGATCTCCTCGATTCTGAGAGGCTCTGGCATGAGGATGGGTTGTGGAGAAAACGGATTTAAAATGGTTGTGGCATCGAAGAAGAAGTTTTGAGTAAAGTCACGTCGAGGTGAGCTCGTGAAGGTCAAAGCGGAGGCTGATCGTGCTTCGTTTTGGCTTGTTGTGGCTTTGGTGAAGATTCTCGGTGAAGGCATACTTTTTGTAGAATTCAAGAGAGTCTGGCTCAGAATCGACTGTCACATATCTTGCGGCCTTTTTTGAAAGATTGTGC
Source organism: uncultured Methanosarcinales archaeon (assembly GCA_964604755.1). Taxonomy (GTDB): domain Archaea; phylum Nanobdellota; class Nanobdellia; order Woesearchaeales; family UBA12501; genus CAZRZZ01. The sequence continues at coordinate 560 of CAZRZZ010000039.1, forward strand.
ATTTCCCAGAGAGCCCAGAACAGAATATGCTTCCCATACCCCTTTTTCTGAAACCGTTTATCAATAGCAAGTCTCACAATTTTGAATGAGGGGAAATCGCTCAAGCAGAACTCTCCTTTATTCAACCTCTTCTTTTCCGATTGGCTCAGTCGGATACTGTCTGTACATAACGCAACGTACCCAACAACGTCCTCATTTTTCGAAAAGAGAATTGTTCGCGCAAATGATTCTTGGAAGTATCGAAGAGCATCTTGCTTGATAAATTCGTTCAGATCCTCATCACCGCAGTCAAAAGAAGAAGGGATGTTCTCTTCATCTATACATTTAGCAGTAAGCGTATCTTCTGAAGAAATATGCCCTCACCTATATTGTATCGCTCTCGACAAAAGGCGTCTTTTCATGAATCCTTCTTGCTTCTTCAAGAATTTTTCTTCTTCTTTCGGGATTTGGAGGGTTGCGTAGCTCTTCTAAGAACCGTTCTGCGTCTTTTCCTTTCAATATTGGGGTTGGCGGGATTCCTTTGACCATGTCCTTAAGAAAGTCGCTATCGTTTATATGCTTTGCTGCCATAAATCCGGAAAGTTTCCGACGACATCAACATATTTTTATGCTGCGCTGTCTTTGCCGCTTCCATGCTCAAAGCGATCATCTTTGATATGGATGGCGTGATCGTCGTGACGACTTCATCCGCGAGCGGATCTTGGTGAGGTTGTAGCAGTGCGCGTAGAGCCTGATAAGGCGGGCGTTGTCGTCGAGCATCTTCTCATCCCGGATGCGCGGCCGGGCACTTCCTATCACCATAATCGCAAAACACGCAGCAGGTCTTCTCCGCCTTGATAGTCCTGCCGCAGCCGTCGCACTTGTAGAATGCTTGGCACTTGTCAAAGGGTATGGGCATTGGTTGTTTATGGCTGCACACGGGGCAGGTGACGTTGCCGATGATGCTCCTCTCTGGTGTTTTGGTCTTCTGCGGCATGATTTACCTCTTTTTTCCTTTGACGGCGCAAGCATCGCAGGTGATGTTTTTCGCTGTCATATAAATAGAAAAGAGGAGCATGAGCATGCTTCCTCCAATGAGGGGATAGCGGTATTTGACGAGGCAGAGGAGCGTTCCCGTCCCCAAAAACCCAAAAAGGGCGGTAAGGCAGGAGAGGCAGCCTGCGCTGCCAAAGACGCTCCCCATCATGCCTGCAAATGAAGAGAATACTCCCGTACTTGCTTCCGTCATCGTCGATTTGGTGAAGCGTTTATGGAGCATGCATACTTGCATGCCAACGAGGATGGCGATGAGCGCGGAGAGCAGCAGCGGAAGCGCGATCTGCCACCAGGCAGAGGTCTTGATGAAGATAGTCAGCGAGCTTCCGGAGACCGCGTAGACAAGAGCGTAATAATTCAGACTAAGAAAGAAGAGAAAAGCAAGAGCAGTTATGGCGATATAGCGCCTCTCGCCATAAACCATCTTGAAGGCTTTGGTGATATCAAGCATGTCCTGACCTTTTTACTTCAGCGCCTTTTTCAGCATCTTCTTCGCTGCTGGTAAGAGCTTTTTTGTGCATATGCAGATGCAGCATGGGCAGACCGGGCAGACACCATTGCCGCAGCAGGGTTTTCGCATCGCCATAGTTCTTATCCTCCGCTAGCTTTATATAATCTAGCTAGTATACAAAAGGGAGTATAGCTTGATTATAAAGGTGCCAGTATGCGGATGGAAAGTTTTATGGCGTCAAAGGAATGTCGCATGGTCGGCAAGGGTTACTGCCCATGCCCCCTCGAGGATGTCGCGGAAGCCCTCAGCAGGAAATGGACGCTCACCATCCTCGTCACCATCGGCAACTTCGACAAGCTGCGCTTCAATGATCTCCATGCGCGCATCGGAAAGATCACTCCAAAAACGTTAGCTGACCGGCTGAAGGGGCTTGAGGCTATGGCACTCATCAGGCGGAAGGCGTATAACGAGATTCCTCCTCGCGTGGAATACTCCCTGACGTCGAAAGGCAGGAAGCTGCGCCATGCTGTCATCCCGCTCATGCGATGGGCGGCGAAGCAAAAGTCATCGACACCACAACAAGTTTCACAACTGATGTAATCCAGTCATACCGTGATTATGTGGCGGACTCGTATAAAAATAAGAGCTATTATCGATTCTCTGTCATAACAAGAAAATAGTATCAAAGTCTTACCAGGCACCCACCACATCGAACAATAAAACAAGTAGCATTACAACTTATCTCCTATCCTTATCCCAATATGCCTGTTCCCGCTGTCACAAAAGTTCGTAAACCTCATTTAGTTTCTTCTCTTCGTGATACACTCGTATTGCTCGTTCATCCTCGGACTCAGGACGGCCTTCATATGGATTTGGCCTTCCCCCTACAACATCAGAAAGCTCATCAATCTTCCTGCAGATCGTATCATCTTCTATACTCTTTCCTTGTTATCAAAATTTGCATGCCCGTGTATCACTTCTGGTACTCTTGTATACTTTCATAGGTTTATTGGTATAAATTTAGCCCAAAAGCACTGGCGGTCAAGCCTTATAACAACCAAATCTTGGTATTCCTGCCAAAAGTTTTATATATAGCTACTATTTAGTAGTAAAAATATGACAAAACTGAGTTATCAAGACCCTATAAAGGAAAGAGCAAGGGAGAAGCTACGCGACTTCATCGGCGAGCACGTCAAAAAACACCCGACAGACATGAGGGTGCTGTGTTTTCCCGGCCCCGAGGCGCTTGAGGTTCTCCACGTCTATGATGCGCTGAGGATTCCTCGGGAGAATATCGTGGGCCTTGAACGGAATAAGGATATCCATTCTCATCTTCAGTCGTCCGGCCTTGGCATTGAGGTCATCTGCCAATCAGATGTTGATTATTTGATGGAGGCCGATGAGCGCTTTGATATCATCAGTCTGGACTATTGCGGGAACATGACAGACAGTACAAGGGAAGCGCTCCGGGCAGTTTCTGCGCACGGTCTTGTCAATCATGGCGGTGTTCTTGCAACAAACATGCTTGCGGCAAGAGAGAACAAGAAATATGCTCGCATTATCGCGCTTGAGAAAGCTATCAAGGATAACTGTGAGAATAATGGCGGGACGGGTACATTATACGAACTGTGTAAGTCTGCCCAATTCGACTTGGACTCCCGAAGCGTAGGAGTGACGACAACCATCGTGAACACCCTTTCTGCAGGGCGCCCCCTCTTCGGAGATCACCCCCTCTTTCGTGCATCTCAAAGTTATGACATAACTGACAAGGTCATTTTGGAGGTTTTGGAGCAGCATATTAAAGATGCGCCCGACGGATACAAAAATATATTCAGCGGATATCTCCAACTCTACCAGCAAGGGAGGAAGGGAAGTGTTGCCGCATATGAACTGCATACCGTTGCTCTTCTTGAAGAACTCTCCATGCTCGGTCTTCCCCCTTCGTTTTACGTATTCCTTCGATATAGCATGCAAGGTGGGTATGACGTGCGCCACCTTGAGAGGTACAAATACATCAGCACCACTGGCTCGCCGATGATCTCCGATTATTTCCATCTTGCCTCCCGGGATGAAACTTATCGAATCCCTTCCTCGCAACTTCGTGTGAAGCTTGGCGAAAACGAGCGTAAGATCATCATCAACGGCCTTACTATCGGCAAGCATGTCAGCCTTTTTCCCCGTGTCGTGCAAAAGGAAATAGCAAAAATTGTGCGCAAGTGCCAGAGCATTGCCAAGGAGAATATGGAAAAAGCGATCACTTGCGATTTCTCCACCCGTACTTTCATTGGCTCTTCGTGCACGCGCGAATCAAATCCACCAATACCCGAAGCAAAAGAGATGATTACAAAAGAGGACGCAATCACTCTTCTTGAGGCGGGCTGCACTCCAAAGGAGATTGCTGATGTCTATGGTGGATTCAGCGTACGGCAGCTTGGTGCAATCAAGGCCCACATGACGATGGGGCATGCACGAAAGAAGTAAACATGGGGCTGGGAGGATTCGAACCCCCGATCTCGCCCACCCCAAGGGCGAATCATACCAGGCTAGACCACAGCCCCATGAATTTGTCGGATTTGGCATGCCTTCTTAAGACTTTTGCTTCTTGAGCGTTTCTTGAAGCTCTTTGATGAAACGGTCGATCGTGTTTGGGATGTGGTCTGGAGGGGTCCGTAAGATCTCTGCCGTCCTTGCCAGCACATCCCCCCTCAAATGTTTCCATTGATGTGAGCGCGATCGAGTTGACCTTCTTTTTCTTCTTGACGGCCTTCTTCCAGAGCGAGAAGAGCTCCTCCGCGCGTGCTGGAATCTGCGACGGCTTGCACCCAAGCATGTTTGCCACAACATCGATGATCGCCTGTTCCTCTTTTTGCTCCGTCTTTGCCGCATCGCCGGCAACAAATATGATGCGCACAATCGCATCCGATATCTTTGACGACTTGATGATTTTGATCTGTCCGACCTCTGCGGTATTGTGCAGGTGCGTTCCGCCGCAGCACTCAACGTCAATGCCGGGGATCTCGACGATGCGCAGGACCGCGCCGGGCACGACGCCGCCCTGATAGATCTCCATGCCGTAGAGCTTCTCCGCCTCATCGCGCGGCACGAAGCGAAGGCGCGTCTCGATCTTTTGCGCAACGACCCTGTTCGCCTCTTCTTCAATCCTCTTGAGCTCGTCCTCGGACAATGCCTGATAATGTGTGATGTCGATGTGCGCCTTCTCGACGGTCTTCTTCGCTCCGGCCTGATTCACATGGTTGCCAAGGACCTTCTTTGCCGCGGCGTTGATGATGTGCGTCGCGGTGTGGTGGATCGCAAGCTGGCGGCGCCGCTTCCAGTCAATCTCGCACTCGACCTCTTCTCCCTCGAGCATTCGGCAGCCGTGCGTCTCGATCACGTGCACGATGTGCGCACCATGCTTATACACGTCGATGACCTTGTTGCCCTGGATGAAACCTTCATCGTGCACCTGGCCTCCCGATGTCGGGTAGAAGTAGGTATGGTCGAGGACGACCTTGTCCCCCTCCATCTTGACAACCTTTGCCTTGAACGAAACAGTCTTGTAATTCTCGTAGTACATCGCTTTTGTCTCTTCGATGCCACGCAGGTCCATCGCTTCTGCACGCTTTGTCTCGTGCTCCTGCTCGATTTTCTCATGCCGCTCGGAGATGCGCGCGTAGAAATCCTCAGGAACCTTGATCTTCTTTCCCTCCTTCTCTGCTGCGGCGCGGACAAGTTCTGGCGCGATGCCCCTGGTATCATAAAGGTCAAGAAGCGTCTCGTTTGTGATCGCCTTTCCCAATGAGATAAGGTTCGAGACGATCTGATGTGTCTTTTGTTTTGTGCTCTCGTACTTGTCGCATTCGACGTCGAGGATCGTCTTGACCTCCTCGAGATGTTCGGATAGTTCCGGGAATATCTTCTTAAGGTAGCGCGCATGTTCCTCGCAGATCTCCGGAAGATACATGTCCCATCCATATTTGTCGACGAATGCGAGCGCGCGGCGCAGGATGACGCGCAGGTTGTATCCGCCGCCGGTATTGCTTGGCAATGCGCCGTCCGAGAGCGCGACAAGCAGGCTGCGCGAGTGTTCGGCGATGCTAAAGAGCGCGGCGAGCGGCTGGATCGTGTCCCGCAGATCATCTGCCGGCATGCCGACTTTCTTTGCGACAAATGCCCATGTTGCGTTGATGTCCTTTACCTCGTCGATATTGAGATAGGCAGAGTAGGGAAGGAACTTGCGCATGAGCTTTGCATCGATTCTGATGCCTGCCTTGCCAAGGAGATGCTTGCACACGGTCGGGAATGTCGTTTCATAGCTCGTGCTGAGTCCCTGGGTGAACCATGCGTTGCGTTCATGCCCCATGCCCATGTCGAGCACCTTGAGGTTAAGCTCTTTATACCCGGATGGCGTCTGCTCATAGAGCATGTACACCTGATTGCCAAGCTCGAGTCCTCTGCTATAAAACTCCATGCAGGGGCCAAGGTTCCCTCCCCCCGCCCAAGCGTCTTCGTGGAAGGTGATTTCTTCATTAGGAATGCCAAGCCCGTCGGTAAGCCAGGAGTGGATGTCCGAGAAGTATACGTCCTGAGTGTACTTTTCTGGCGGCTCGAACGCGTGCTGGCCAATCATTACAAAGCCGGTATAATGCGCGCCCGTAATACCGACATTGTCCGTGTCGTTGAAGCGAAGACAGAACTGCGGCACGACAAGCGGGTTCGCGGGAGGCTTGACCTCGCCGGAAACGACGAATGGCTGAAAGTCATAAATCGATGCCTGCACAAAGTCGGTGTCCGTTCGCCAGCGGGCGACGACGGGGTAGCGCTCGATTGGGGTGTACCCACGCTTCTTGAAGTGTTTTGCAAACGCTGTCCAGACGCCGATGTAGTCAAGCTCTTTTTTTGCGGGCGTGCCATCAAAGAAGCGAAACCCACCCGAGCAAGCCGGGTCATCGCAGGTCCGCTGATTTGCATTGACAGTCCAGAAATAGGTTCCGCACTTGCATTTGCCCCTGCGAAAACCGCGCTCCCTGAGCACGTCTGTGGCATAATACGCGTCGGGGTCGCGGCTTGCCTTTGCCTTGAACTCTGCCTTCGCCTTTTTGTCGGGATGCATGCTTTTTGCTACAAGAAATGTGTTTATAAAGATTATGGGCTAGAGGGCTCTGTCCGGAGAGTCGGGCTAGAGATGCCCGTTCACCGGTTCTGGACAAGAAGGTATACGGCAAGCACAAGTGCGCACGCGACATGAAGGCAGCCCATGATGCGGTACCACGCATCCGACTTGGTAAGATATGCCTGCCACAGGCCAAGCACGCCGCAGCGCGCTTCAAGCAGAGCCCAGCCGCTCATGAAGATCATCGCGGAGAAGAGCAGCACGACCATATCAAGGATGTCGATTTGGCCGATGAGCACGACCACAAAGACAAGGCCGGCAAGCACCATGAGCCATGCGGCGTGGTGGTGATAACTCTTTTTTTGCCGGATCTGACGGCGCACGATCCTGCGCACATTCTTTGGCATGACAAGGAAGGCGATGCCCCTGCAGAAGACGAGGATTGCGATGAGGGCGACGATGAATTCGACGAAAGCCATGAGTACTAGGGGGTGCTTGGTTATTTAAGCTTTTAGGGGGCAACACATATAAACAAAAAAAGATGTGGACTCTGTATGGACAAGATCAAGCGATGCATGCTCTGCGGCGCTGAGCCCGCAAGCGTGTCCTGCCCGATGTGCGGCAGGGTCGTTGGGCCGTCGTGCCTTGCCATGCAAAAAAAGGTCTGCAAGGCATGCCTTAATCCGAATCAGTAATCGAGCTCTTTGAGATAGGGACATTGATGACGCGAAGCCGCACTCTTTCTTCATCGAAGAGAAGGCCAAACAGGTACTCATAGAGGTTTGGGTACGCATCCTTCCACGCGATGACATCCTCCTTGCCAATCGACTGCGTCACGATCGTCGAGTCGACGCGCACGAAATACAACGTGTTTTTTGTCGCGTGCGCAAGCTCCTGGCGCGCTTCCGGCCAAAGATCAATGTTGTAATCGATCTCGAGGAACATGGGAAGAATGGGGTATTTTTTCTATATATACCTTTGCCTATACACATATGGGTGAATATATGTGTGTTAAGAGGAGAGCGTTTGTCTGACAATGCGCAGGCTCGCAAGCTGCTCTTCCACGGTCGCACCGTCAGGAAGGATGGGGATGATGCCAAGCACGCTGCGTTGCGGGAGTTCGAGCGTGATGCTTGCATGGTCCTCGTCAAGTGGGACGTTGCGTGCAAGATGGAGGATCGATTCTTTCCATGCATCCATCTCGTGGTCCTTGATGCGCGTGAGAGGCAGGTGTTCGTCACGTTGTACGTAATTGTTCGAGAACTTCGCGCGCAGATCTTCAAGATGACTGTGGTTGTAGTGCAGGTGCACGTGCTTGATGCGCCGTCCGAAATCCGATATGATCTGTTTCTGGTGGGAAAAGGAGCGAAGCTCGTCATCAGGAAGGCAGATGTCGCGCGCGGCGACGTTCGCATGGCCCCAGTCGAACGTGAAGCCGATCTGCCGTGATCCAATCCGGTCGGCGATATCGACAAGCTCGAGGTGGTCGTCTGCGCCGATGACGAAGTCGTTATTGTGGTGGTAGAGGTTCTCGAGCGCGATGACAACTCCCCGTTCTTTTGCATCGTCGACGACGGAGCTAAGCAGCTGTATGCAGCTTTCCATGCCGCTTTTGACGTCCTTTTTTGACGTGACGTGTCCTGCGTGCAGGACGAGCACCTGATGGTCCGGGTTCTTTCCAAGCTCGGACGCGATGCGAATGTTGTCGAGAAGGAGTTTTCGTGTTCGCACGTCATTATCGCAGGGATTGAGCGCAAGATCCCAAAGCCCCGGCGGAGGGTAGGAATAGCACGCGTGGAATGCGAAGATGTTCCTGCCGAGCCCCTTGAGCGAGGCAAGCTTCTCTTCGCGAAGGCGCAGCTTGTGGTCGAAAAGTCCGGCGTTGGAGATGTTCATCTCGATGCCGTCGTACCCGTCTTTGGCGAAGATGCGCGGATTGAGCCGTCCTGCGCCCCACGTCGAAAGGCGAATCGAACCGAACGCCCTGATTTTTGTGCCAATAAACCATGGCGCAAGGTGCACAGGAAGCGGATCGGCGAAGTTTGGGTCGATGAGGCATTTCATGTCGTTGCTGGCAGAACAGCCCTCTTATAAACTTTAAGGCTGCGTTGAGCGGATGGGTCCCGTTTCATCCGCGGCGGCTGTTGTCAAGTCGAGCGTCTGGCGTGCCAAAGAGCGCCTCCCGCTGCAAGGATAAGTCTTTGATGCGCTCTTCAATCGCCTCGCGAACAAGGCCCTTGATATGTTCGCCATCGTGCCCTGCCTTAGTGAGCTTCTGCACGATCATCTCCACTGCATAGCCGCGCTTGAGCGCCTCTTTGGCGTACCCGATGACCTTCTCCCGCACCATCGTCTATACAGCGCTCCTGCCCGTCTCCAGGAATCTTTTCACGCGGGGGTCCCCGGTCGGATTCGCGTTCTTGCCAAGCCTGTAGAATATTTTCTCCGTCTGGGATCCCCATGAGCATGCTCCTTTCACGTTCCTGATGGACTCGATCTCGAACTCGCCAAGCGCAAGGCCCTTCTTGAGGTGGTAGTAGATGCTGCGTAGCGTCACCTGGGGAAAGACCTCTCGGTACACTTTGTAGATGTCGTACCCTGATGATCGCTTTAAGACATACATAAGCTCGATGATATTCTGCCGGACCATGCTCTTTGGCGGCCTGCCACGTCCCATGTCCTCCCCAATGGTCTTTTGGTTTAAAAAACTTTTCACTTGCTTCTTTCCATACGGCCATGATGACCGATACGCTTAAAACATTCAAGTTCGTATGGGAAGGCCATGGACCCGAATCTCCTTCATGGCCTTGTGTTCGTGTTTGGCATGGCCCTTCTTGTGAAAGGATCTGACTTCTTTGTCGATGCAAGCGCACGCCTTGCCCGCAAGCTTGGCGTCTCGGAGCTTGTCATCGGGCTTACGTTCGTTGCAGTCGGAACTAGTCTTCCGGAGCTTGCAAGCTCAATTACCGCCGCGCTCGCGTCCGTGCCGGAGATCGTCATGGGCAACATCGTCGGGTCGAACATCGCGAATATTCTTCTCATCGTCGGC
>CAZRZZ010000040.1:0-9839 GCA_964604755.1 uncultured Methanosarcinales archaeon
CGCAGATTACTCGCTTCATCACGGGAGATGACAAACGCCTTATTCTTCTTTATCTGTTGATACGCATCGGCGTCAACCGGCAATGAGCCACTTTGAAGCCTGCTCCCCGGATTGAGACTATTGATAAGCTCTTTCACAAAAGGATCGGAATACAATCCAACAAGAACCTCACCCTCGGAATCCGTAATGACAGCGCAGGCCGTATTGATATAGTTATCTTGCAGCAACTTCCGATCATGCGCATTCTCGCCATGCACCCGCTCCTGCAACAACTGCTTTGGCGTCAACGGCACCCGACCATCAGCAAGAAGGAGCGGCATCTGATTAACAATCCTCCCATAAAACGACCGAAACCTGCGTGGAACATCCACCGTCAATCCCTGAAATGGCAAATCGCTCATTGTCGTGACCTCCTGAAGGATCATATTCGATGGAGAAGCGAAAAACTGCTCTTTAATAAATGTAGCTCCTTTTCTACGAAAAAGGGATAGCAAGAGAGTACAAAGCGGGCAGCTAAACCTTTTTATGCTCGAATCGACTCGGTTTCCTGATGGCCTCCGGCACATCCCATGACGACGAGCTCGTGCTCGTCGAAGCGTTTGGCCTTCTTTGGCCGACGCGTGAATTCAGGTACGTCCCAAGGATCACGTACAGCGGGCGCTTTTCCGACTATAACGCAAATATCCGCATCCGCAGCGATGTCCTTGAGCTTCGGCTCTCGCACGCCTGGAAAGATGTCAGCAAGGATATCAAGATCGGACTTGTGCAGGAGCTGCTCCTGCACCTGCTTGGCGAAAAGAAGGACTCGCTGCATATCGACTTATACAATAACTTCGTCAAGAGCCTGCACCACGCCGTGCCAAAGACAAAGACCCACCCGATCCTTGAGGAGTCATTCGACCGGGTCAATGAGAAGACATTCATCGGACTTGTCGAGAGGCCTAATCTTGTCTGGGGGACCTGGAGCAAGAGAAAACTTGGCTCGTACTGCTTCAAGACGGACACGATCACCATCAGCAAGGTCTTTGTGGATATAAATGATCCTGCCCTCCTTGACCATGTGATGTACCACGAGATCCTGCATAAACAGGTCAAGTTTGACGCGAAGGGCGGACGGGCACGCTACCACACAAAGAAATTTCGGGAGCTTGAGCATGCGACATTCAACCATGAGGAGATGGAGCGGCGCCTTTTGCAGGCATTGCGCAATGTCCGGCCTCCTCGCCTGGACCAGAAGATGGGCTTATCCGGCGGTTTCTTTCTTGGCAAGGTAGGAAGCATTTTAAAAATGAAACGCTGAAAAAAGCAAAAAAGCACACCAATAAACATAAGTCCCATCCTAATAGCTAAAAAGGTAGCGAAAGGTTTAAGTAGTTTCTCCAACCTTGTGAATGGAGGTGGGTTGGTCAAGATACTTGCCTATTTGTGAGTTGGAGGGCTTTTGGTGTCTTGTTTGAGGAAACCGACAACGTGGCTTCAGAGAGCGCTGTTTTAGGGGGCGGGGGAGTTGGCTATGATGACACTGACGATGCAGAAGGAAATCAATTTCACCAAACCAATGATGGTCGTTCGCACCGGTGACAAATATTCAGCGGAGTATTCAAAATGCCCGCGCATCTATGTTGATGAGCAGAAGGTCGATACAAAGCGCAAGCTCGTCACGCACATCAACCAGATTGCACGCAATTGGAGCGATGGGCACTACACGCTCAAAGCTCATCCAAGAGAATACACACAGAACCCCTCCATCTTCTTTGCCCGCTTTGAGCTCAAAGATGGGAGAGTCAGCCGCCTTTTTGAGCGCTCGCCGACAAGCGACATCAAGTTTTCCTGCTATAGATTTTTTAAAAAGCGCAAATGAGCACACAGGATGGGGTGGTACGATGAAAACAATGGTGCAAGAAGATCCAATCCGGAATGCAGTCCAAACCCTGGGCAGGACGGAACTCATCGAACGCCGCGAGGAGCTTTTGCGGAAGGTGAGGACCATGCAGTGGGACAAGTCCCTCAACCAGCTCCATGCAGGAATGAAGCGAAAGCTGGATTCAATGGAAAAGGAGCTTGGCCACATTGCTGACGCGCTTGCAAAAGAATAATTATTTCTTTTTTCCCGTAACGCTTAAATACAAGTCCCTGCTTTTTCATATCAGACGAAAACCGCGAATCTGGATTGGTGATGATACCAATCCTGTTTTGCAGGCGAAGAAGGCAGTCGTTTCCCGACACACCTTCTTCTACAAACAACAACGGCTGCTTTCAGCTGCAACAAGGTGAAATAATACATGAAGTTTACAGAATTGGCCCTTGATGAGAATCTTCTCCGGGCTATCAAAGATATGGGCTTTGATGAGCCTACACATATCCAAGAGCAAGCCATCCCGCTTGTAAAGCAAGGTTATGACGTGCTTGGGGAGAGCAAGACGGGCTCAGGAAAGACCGCGGCATTTGGCCTTCCTCTTCTTGAAAAAGTCCAGAAAACAGGACGAATCCAGGCAATCATTCTTTCCCCGACACGCGAGCTTGCGATCCAGATCGCAAAGGAGATGCGCAAATTCAGCAGATACCAGCCAGTAACCATTGTAGAGGTATATGGCGGCGTTCCAATCGAAAAGCAGTTTTCCGACCTTGAACACGCAGACATCGTCGTCGGGACCCCAGGGCGTGTGCTCGACCATATGGAACGCAAGACGATTGACTTTCGCAACGTCCGTGTCCTTGTCCTCGACGAGGCCGACCGCATGTTTGATATGGGCTTCATCGAAGACGTCGAACGCATCATCGACGCGCTGCCAAAGGAGCGCCAGACCCTGCTGTTCTCCGCGACGCTCAATCGCGAAGTGAAAGACCTTGCCGCTCGGCACTTGCGCGAACCAAAAGAGGTCCGCGTCGAGGCGCGCGTCCAGCAGGAATTCCTCGAACAATATTATTTTGATGTCAATGCGTACGACAAGTTCTCGCTTCTTGTGCACCTGCTCCAGACAGAGCGGCCAAAGCGGGCGATGGTGTTCTGCGCGACGCGGCGCATCGCCGATGTCGTCGCAAAGAACCTCGATAGGTACCGATTCAACACCAAGTGTATCCACGGAGGGCTTCCCCAGAGCAAGAGAACCCGGGTCATCGAGGAGTTCCATAAAGGACAGGACATCGTCCTTGTCGCCACCGATGTCGCGGCACGTGGGCTTGACATCAAGGACGTCACGCACGTGTTCAATTACGACATCCCTCCTGCAGCAGAGGATTACGTGCACCGTGTCGGGCGCACGGCGCGTGCGGGGGAAAGTGGTGTTGCCTACGCCCTTCTCACCCAAAGGGATTATGAAAATTTCCAGCGTGTGCTCAGCCACGCGCGTATGCACATCGAGCGCCGTGATCCAGGCCGTTTCAAGCGCGTGCCCTTTGACATGGGCATTGGAAAATCAAGAGGTTCACATCGGGGAGGTGAGCGGCAGGAAAGCCGCCCCCATGACCGGCCTCGCAGAAGACCCCAAGGTGGCCCAGCGTCCCGACCAAGCCAGCACGTCCATTCGGAAAACAGGCGCACAAGCCGTGGTGGGGAAACGAACTGGAACCTGATTGGCGCAGATTAGAGCTTTGCCACACCCCATTGACGATATCCATCCACAATATTTAAATACGACATCGGAACATTAGGCGTCCAGAACAGGTGAGGAGGGGTAGGAGATGGGACATACAAAACCCGTGAGCGTCGGCTCCCTTCAGAAAGGGCATTATATAGTCATTGATGGGGTCGCCTGCCGTGTCGTCGACACGCAGACCTCCCGTCCTGGAAAGCATGGGCATGCGAAGGTCCGCCTGACTGCTGTCGGCCTCCTAGACGATAAGAAGCGCGTGATTGTCATGCCAGGCCATGACAACGTCGAGACGCCCATCGTCGAGAAGAAAAATGCCCAGGTGCTCAGCATCCAAGGCGACACGGCCCAGGTGATGGATGCCGACACGTATGAAACATTCGACCTGAAGATCCCCGACGACCTCAAGGGGAGCGTCACGGAAGGATGCACGATTGTATATTGGATTGTCCTCGATGAGAAGGTCATGAAACAGATCAAATCACAAGGATAGTGGTACCCGATGGTAAAATTCCCCGAAGCGAATGCACGGCTCTTCAGGAACATCTTTGTCTGCCGAAGATGCAAGAGCAAGATCCGAACGCCAAACCGCAAGGCTCTTGCAGGCAAGGCATCCTGCCGGAAGTGCGCAGGAAAGGCGCTGCGTCCGGTGCGCCGCAAGTAGGCAATTTGCGCAAGGCAGCCATAAGTTTTTTATATCTTCTTCCTCCCTTGTGAGATGATGAACATCGAATCCTACGCGGCAATCGCGTTCGTGATCCTTCTTGGCATCCTCGTTTACGCGTATCGGCACAAACTTACGATCCAGAAAGTCATCTTCCCGCTCATTTATATCGCCATGCTGCGCACGACGATCGGAATCGACTTTATGGGCCGCGTCGCAAAGCGCTTTCCGCGGACTATCACCTGGGCGGGATACGCGGGGGTCATCGTGGGTTTTGCCGGCATGCTCCTCATTGTCATTGCGCTCTTTGAGAACCTGTGGAAGCTCATCTTCGTTCCGGCCGCGATGCCGGGTGTCGCCGTCATCCAGCCATTCGCTAAAGACATCCCGGGCACGTTCTTTGTCCCGTTCTTTTATTTCATCATCTCCATCTTCGTTTTGGTGCTCGTGCATGAGTTCTCGCATGGCGTCGTCGCGCGCCTTTATGATATCAAAGTCAAGCATAGCGGTGTTGCTGTCCTCAGTGTGCTTCTGCCCGTGATTCCCGCCGCGTTTGTCGAGCCCGACGAGAAGGTCCTGCGCAGGCGGCCTGCATGGCAGCAGCTGAGCGTCTTTGCCGCCGGGCCGTTCTCGAACATCGTCTGCGCTGCGCTCGTCGTGCTTCTCATCATCGTCGCAGTCAATCCTGTCGTCGGCATGGTGCTGCAAAGCGACGGCGTCGAGGTAAACGATTTCTTCGGCAATGGCACCTATCCTGCAGAGAAGGCGGGGCTTTCCGTCGGTGACCACATCATCGCCATCGATGGCACGCCAATCGAAACGATGGGGAATTTCACCGACGCGCTCTCCAACAAAACCCCTGGCGACGTGGTCGTCCTATACCTCAATGATTCTTCATCCCATCCTGTCACGCTTGCCGAAAATCCGCAAGAGCCTGGCAAGGGCTACATGGGTATCTTCGTCAAGCAGCATACCTCGTACCGGCAAGAGTTCATCGGCAAATACGGCAAAGTCACTGCGCACATCGTCATATGGATCGCCGGCCTCTTCATGTGGCTGTACGTGCTCAATATCGGCATCGGCCTCTTCAACCTGCTCCCAATCCCGATCGTGGATGGCGGGCGCATGATGGAGGTATTCCTCAAGAAAGTGCTCTCGAAGAAGCGCGCAGAGATCGTCTGGTACCGCCTTGGCATGTTCTTCTTCCTGCTGATCCTTGTGAACCTCATTCTTGGATTTATCCGTTAAAAAAGACACGATGGACAGTGCTGCATCACGCTACGCGGTGATAGTCTTCAAGAACAATCGCACGCATATCGTCAAGGTCATCGACAAGATAGAGCGACCCGCCGCCCTGCTCGATGAGGAACCGGCCAAATTCTTCTGCTCCTTTGTCAAGCCGGATCCCTATGAGGGATGTCGTGATACCCAGGCTGCGCGCGATTGCCACGGCCTTGATTGTCTCCTCCTCTGGGGCATCCCCTGCGGTCGGCTGGGCGTCCGTGATGAAGAGCAGATGCTTGGTCACATCCGCGGATCCGAAAAGTTCGACAGCTTTGTTGATCGACGCGGCCATGTCCGTCTGGTTTGCCGCGCGGATGCGCACGACCTCATGGAGGATGCGCGCAAAATCCATCGTCGGCTCGACGACCGCCGTGACGTCTTTACCAAAGACGACGATGCCGACCTTGTCCTTGTTCGTATTCGCCTTGTAGGCAAGGGCGATTGCCGCCTTCTTGCATGCCTCGATCTTTTCTCCTTTCATGCTTCCTGACGCATCGAGCGCATAGATGATGACGCACCTGCCCTTGCGCTCGCGCTCGAAGACGCGCAGGTCCTCCGGCTCGACGGTCTTGTGCCCACGCCGGATCGCGGCAGTGACAGAGCGCTTGATTGCGATGTTGCGGTACCGGTCCCCCTTCTTGAAGCTCTTGATGTCCGCCCTCTCCCCATAGTGCTCGCGCCTCTTGTGCACGCGCTCGCCCTGGATTCCTGACGGACGGATCTTGTCAAGCTCTTTGACAAAGAGAACGAGTCCGGCAAGCTCGAATCCTTTCTCGGTGATGTTGAACGCGTGGTCAACAAGCTTGCCTGCCTTGAGACCCTGCATCGCCTTATCTATATTCTTCTTGACGACGCGCTGAAACTCCGGGATGCGGATGTTGCGTTCGACATAGGAAGGATCGTAGCCGGAGAGTGCACGGATGATCTTCTCGCCATAGATGTGTTCGCAAAGTGCATAATCGCTGACGAGCTGCTCGAAGATCAGGTCCGGAGTGAATCCGCCAATGCCCTGATTGATGACCTCTTCGATGAGATCCCCTTCGTCGATGGCCTGCTTGTCATTGTCAAGGACGGAGCGCATAAGCTTGTCCTCGACATGCTGCACACTAAGCTTCCCCTTGAGCTCCTCAACACTGCCAATCTCGCCAAGGTCGACGTGGTCCCTACCCACCGTCCTTCTGTGTCGGAGTGGTTAATATGCTGCGGTCCTTGAAGAAGGCGGCGAGCTCTTCACGCACGAAGTCCTCGCTTGTCTTGAGGTAGTGCACAGAAGGTTTGAGCTTGATGCGGTGCGCAAGCACGCTGATGATCGCGTCCTGCACGTCGGATAGTGTTGCCCTGGCGCGATTCTTGATGAGCGCGTTTGCCTGCGCGCGCTCGTAGAGGCCCATCGTCGCGCGGACGCCGGGGCGTTTCTCGACCTTGTCGCTTGCCCTGATCTTGCGCACGAATGCCACGGCAAGTTCAAGGATATCGTCAGGCACGGCCGCGCCAAGGTCCGTCGATTTTGCCTTCACGATGGAGACCTCGATGTCCTGCGTGTCCGGATGGTCCATTGTGATGACATCAAATCGGTCAAGAAGCACGTCGGAGAGGCGCTCGGTCGACGAGTCCTCCGGATTCATCGTGCCGATGAAGACGAAGTTTGCCACAAGATCGATGTCGTATGCGCCAATCGTCGCGCGGCGCTCTTCGAGGACCTGCAGGAGCGCGTTCTGGAGCTTTTCCGGGCAGCGGTTGAGCTCGTCAAAGAAGAGGATACCATTGTTCGCCTTGAAGACCTTGCCCGGCGTGAACGCCTCGATGGAAAGCGGACCGAACTTGAGCGCCTTGACCGGATCGATGTCGCCAAGCATGTCCTCGACGGTCAGATCAGGGCTTCCCTGGATGCGAACAAACCGCTTCGCGCCCGTGACCATCCTCTTCTTTGGCGTCCCCGTCTTGCATTCCGGACAGGTGGGAGCGTCGGGGCTGCAGTGATACGCGCATGCGTTGAGCTGCATGTCCGGCAGGAGCTTCGCGACGTTCTTGGCAATTGTCGTCTTGCCGATGCCAGGCGGGCCGACGATGATCACATGACGTCCGGCAAGAAGAGCAGAGCGCAGGTTGTCTTTGGCCTCCTGCTGCCCAAAGATGTCCGAAAGGGGGTTTTCTTGCAGGAGCGCCTTGTGGAATTGGTCCATGAAACGAGGGGTTTTGAGAGGGTTTAAAAGACTTTCTCCCCGTTTATGCTGCACGGCAAGGTTGATGTCCAAAGTTTAAGGGAGGAACTTCTCCCGCTCGATCTCGTCGATAATATAGTAAACTTGCTTATCCCTGATCGCGAAGCGGTCCTCCAGGTCCTCGATAAAATTCTCGAGATCGACCAATGTCAAAAAAACGCCCTCGACCATGAAGTCATAGCCGTTATTGATCTTGAAGAGATTGTTCACAGGCGGACTGGCAGACAAAAACCCGCTGACGGCCCCCCGGTGATCCTTATCTACTTTCAGAATGATCGTCGCCCGCGCCGTATACCCCAATGACCGGAAATCCAATAATGCCGTCATCTTCGTCACGGTCCCCTCAAAGCCCGCCTTGAGCCGGTCATGGATTGTGGAGACGGGGATGCCGGTGGTCCTGCTCATCTCTGTGAGACGCGCACGGGAGTTTGTGCGGAGTTGGGAGAGCAAAGCAAGATTTTTTTTGTTCAGGGGTATCATCTCAGAGATGGTATACACGGAATTATATAGTACTGGTGTCAAAATATTTTGCCAAAATAGTAAAATTTTCGAAATATTTAAATAGACTTTAAAAATTCGCCGCGAAACATGAGTGTAGAAGCAATCACGATCGGCGAAACCACAGACAGTTTTATTTTATGCCTTCTTGCAAAATATCCTTTCTTGAGTGCAAAGCAGATTCACGAACAGTTAAAGAAAGAAACGATAGGAAAAATTTCTTACCATGCTGCATATAAAACAATCAAACGCCTTTGCAAGAGGGGCATTCTCCAAAGAGGAGACGTGGGCTATTCCTTATCAAAAGACTGGATTAATTCAGTTTGCAGTTTTGCCGATATTGTTAACAATAGAAAAACCATGCATAAAAAAGAGCCCATAAGCGACGCTCATGCTACGACAAAACTAGATATTACACAATATCGGTTCATGCCTTTCTGGCTTGGAAAGCCCATCAAGATCGAACATGGTAATTCAAATTTCTCGGATGTGAAAACAGAAGAAGGCGTTCTTTATTTTAAATTTGGAAATTGTTCCTATACATGGTTTCCAACAGGCATATGTGTGCAACAATCGCAGGCAAAACCTCCTCCGATGAATATTATATCTAGTCTTATGTATCGTCGCGAGGACCACCTAAGCATTTTAGATGGTTCTTCTGACGTAATCCATGAGATTAAAATGCTGGAAAAACTCGTCAACTCTAGACAGAAAAGAAAAGTAACGATCTTCTATGAATACGTTTTGAGCGTATTCCATATTGAGCGAGACTCATCTATTCCGAAGATCATATTTGATAATCTTATGAAAATGCTCGTTCACAGAGATTACCTCGGAATCGACGATTCCTCATCAACAGAGATAAGAGTAGAATCGATTAATTTCATAACTGAACGCCTTAAAAACATGTATGAAAAGCCGCTTCATTTTTCTAGCATCATAGATATATCTAGTGATAAAGATAGGATAGTATACGCATCTTGGGGTGGGGTGGTATTTAGCACTGCAAAAGAATACAATGCCCCCATACTAAGTAAACTCATGAAGTTAGAAACCAATCTTCAGCACATGTGGTTTCTTATGTATACATTCCTAACAAAATCAGACTCAATGAAAAAAACAAATAACATAATGGTCAGTTTAAGCGAAATAAAAAAGACATGGACAAAATTTACTACGACAGATGCAACCGAAGACTATTACTATCTTACTCTCAAAGATGGCCTCATAAAAACAAGCAGAATTTTACGCTTTGTAGACCAACTACAAGAAATAAAAGAAATAAACTAAAACGATACATTAAAAAACAAGTCCAAAATAAATTCTAAAATGCCAGACTGCAAGCGTATCTGCATCGTCATGAACACCCCTCCGGGCGGATCGACGTATCGAAGAGAGCGCCTTCGCGAGATCTTTGCCCGGCTCCAAAAAGAGCTGCAGCCGACTCACCCGTTTGAATATGATATCATCCCGTTCTACCATATTGGCTCAACGCAGCACAAGCTGCCCGACATCAACAGCTACGACGCGTACATCCTCTCCGGGTCACTGTTCGGTGCCTACGTCGGTGAACTCGCGATC
>CAZRZZ010000041.1:0-9789 GCA_964604755.1 uncultured Methanosarcinales archaeon
ACCGTAGACGCGGGAAGAGGGTTTCCAAGACCCTTATAAATGTTATGGTGGCACGACTCCAAACGAGAAATCTTTCATCCGCTCTCTCACACGAGCGGCTGCATCCTTGACATTGTGGATGACCTCCTCTGTTGCCATCTCCTTCTTTGCATGCTCCATGATCGGCCGGACAGATTGGATCTTTCTTCCATACTGCTCCATCCACTCAAGCCGCGGAAACATCCACAGATGGAAACCGTGCTCTGTATTTTCATTCTGAAAGAGATAGACTTCCTTGATGGAGAGTGCCTCCTCCATCTCTTTTCTGACCCGTCGAAGAAGTCGGACGAATTCCAACGACTCCTCGTCGCTGAATTCAGCAACAGAGCGGAGCTTCCGGTTTGAAGAGATGATAAAGAATCCTTCGATTGGAACTTCCCAGTCTTGTGCGACGGTAAAATACTCTGTCTTGATGACAATCTCGTCCGGAAATAAAACGCCGTCCATACGCTCCAGCCCCCTCGTTAATATTAAAATTTTCTGAGAACTGGCAACACCGACTTACCTGCCCTTCGCCCACTTCTTCACATGAGAATACCCATATGGCACAAGAAACGCAGCGGCATAAAGCACGCTGACAAGGTAAGGATTCTCATGGCCGGCAAGCCCAAGCCGGGACGCGAAGGAATTTGATATCTCTGCCATTATGAAGACATTGATGACCGCGACGACGGGTAAAAAGATTGCGGCCACAAGATGGTGCGCCGGCTCGATGTGCTCGATGCTCCAGATCAGGTGCGAGAAGATTGCGCCGATGACAACGCCAAACACAACGACGATGAGCTCGACCTGCGTCGGCTTGAGGACGAGCATGAACGGCACGAGGATAAGGGAGACAAAGAAATTGCCGATCATAAGGACGAGCAGGATAAGCCAGTATATTGCCTTGTGGATCTCCTCTTTGATGCCGACATGTTTTTGCTGCAACGCAAGATTCTCCATCTTCTGCGTTGTCTTCTCTATCTCGGCTTGCGTCCAGCCCTTCTCCTTCAGGCGCTCGTGCATCGATTTTTGTGTCGGGTCGGCAAGAAGCATTGCCCCACCTCTTTTTTCAGGAGAGCAAGGACTTGAGTTTATTTAAGAGTTGCGAAAGGCCAGCCTCCCGCTCCTGGATGCGCGGCGGCACCGGAAGGCTTTCTTCATAGGGGATGCCCATCATGTGCGATGCACAGCGCAGGAAAGCGACTGCGCTTGGCGCGTTTGGGTATGCAAAGACGACGGGCTGCCGAAGAAAGAGGGCCCGGCGGGCATGGATGTCGTGCGGAATCGTGCCAAGCACCGGCGCATCGAGCATCGCTTCGATGTTCTTTGCGGTCATCTCGGCCCGATCGCCGCTTGCCTGGTTGATGATGACGCCAGAGATCTTCGCGCCGGAATCTTGAGCGAGCACGATCGTCTTGAGCGTGTCGGAGACAGAAGGAAGGTCCGGCGTCGTCACGACAAGGACCTCGCCTGCTGTCTTGAAGATATGAGGGATGCAGTCCCACATGCCAGCCGGCGTGTCGAGGAGCACGAAGTCGCAGGTGCCGTCAAGGTCGGAAATGACGCTTCCAAGCTTGCGCAGCTGCGAGGAATCGTCCGCGCGCCTTGAGATGTCCGCTCCGATAATGCGAAGCCCGCTTTGGTGCAAAAACGCGGTCTCCCTGATGTCTTTTGATCCGGAAAGTGCGTCGTTGATCGTGTGCGCAAGGCGCGGGCTTCCAAGGTGCATCGCGACATGGGGCGTGGAGAGGTTCGTGTCCACGACGACCACATCATAGCCGAAGTTGGAGAGGGCGCAGCCGACGTTGATTGCGGCCGTCGTCTTTCCGACGCCGCCCTTTCCGGATGCAACCGCGATGAAGGTGGTCATCATTCTCCCTGGATATGTTTTATGACGTGCTCGAGATATCGTTTCGCGTCCTTGTAATACTCGGTGATGTTGTCTATTGTTATCTCGTGCTTTTCTGCGTTGATGTACATCGTCATCGTTACATGCCGGCGGTATTCGCGGGCGCGCTCGAAGTCGGCGCGGTTCATCTGCCGCCACAGCAGGTAGACGTCGACGATCTTAAGAATCTGCTCATCTTCGATATGCTTCTTGATGAGGCTGCACTTGATGCCCGCCTGCGGCGGAAGTTCCTCGATCTTTCCTTTCTCCTTGAGGTCAAGCAGGATCGCGTCGAAGAGGTATCCAACGACATTGACAAGGCGCTCGATGATGCTCTTGAAGATGTCGCATGTCCGCGTATATTTGAGGCTCACATAGATGAGATGGTCGACGCGCTTGAGTTCTTCACGCGCGTTGTCGATGGCCTCCTGCGTCTCTTCGTTCATGGTGCGACCTTTTGGTGGCAAAGCTCACCTGTTGTCCGTATAAATTTTTTTGCTTTGGCGATATGTTCCTTGAGCATCGCCGATGTGATCTTCTTGAGCGTGTATCCTTCGTCCATGCAGAGCACAAATGCGCCGCTCTTGCCAAACTCCGTGTGGCATTCTTTTCTCATCTTGTGGAGGGCATGGACATCGACCATCGTCGCGATGAGTTCGGGGTCAAGCTTGATGCGCTCTGCGACGCGGAGTTTGAGCATCGTAAGCTTGCTCTCGAACGTGTCCTGGAATGGAGGGATCCGCTTGTGATATCGCTCATGTTCGAGAATCGCCCCCATCGCGTGCGTGAACGCCAAAAGTGTGTTCTCGATGATCGCCAAAAAGAGCTTCGGGTCGCGGATGAGCGGGTAGGTCTGGGTGAGCATATGGTCGGCGACGTGGACGTGCCGTACCGCAGCCTGAAACTCGCCAGAAAAGGTGGGCATCCCGGCGGATAAGCAGGGAGAATTTATATAATTTCGGGTCGGGCAGGAAAGAGGTATCCGTGGTTATTCATTGTTTTGCAGGTCAAGGATGGCCGCTGCAATGTCCCCCTGTGTGTTTTCCAGCGCGGCGCGGGCGGTCTCTTCAGAAACGCCGGCTTGCTCCATGACGGTTTTCACATCATCGTCGGAGATCGAAATCGCTGCTTGGGCCTCGCGTTGCTTCTCCTGCGCATGACCCATGATTTGCCATGTCACCTGGCCGCCCATGTTGACCTTTGCAACCTGCGGATCCTCAATAATGATGTCCCTGTCCGGGCAGCGGATGATAACCTGGCTCGCGTCGATGTCTTCCTGGCTGATGCCCATGCGTTTCATCGCCTGCTTCATCATCCGTGGATTCATTCCAGGCAGCATTATCGTAGCCCCAGAAGGGAGTACCCCTGCCAGTGCAGGAAAAATTCGATCAGGACGACGATGACGATGAGGATGATGACGTTTCCTGGCGAGAGGCGGAATCTGCTCTTGTACTCATCAAAATAGCGTACAAGTCCGCCCATCCCGGAGGGCATGCTGATGCGGTTCTGGTTTGCCATTCTTATCGCTGTGGGGGACAGGGCATATATAAAGATTGCCTGGCTTTAGAGATGGCAATAGCATAGTTGTGTTGTAAATGTGTTGTCGTGGAATGAAAGAAAAGATGAGGGACGTTGTAAGCCGCCTTCTGTGCTGCCCAAAACGGCAACCTGTGCCGTCGATGGCAGGCCGCAACATTTGACTTCGCGTCGGAAATCCCGACTTGCACCAGCCAGGGCTCACCGTTTCATCCAATCCTCGCGGCATGCTCGGCGGGTTATCTTGCGCACCGTCACCGGTCCGCGTCGCAGCGCCTCATCGCGCACGCAAGGTGGTCTCGTTTCTGTGTGGTTGCCGCCCCTTTGAAGGGCCTCCCTTCCGGGAATGGCTTCCATAAGCAAAGCTTATCGGTGGGCGGACTTTCCTCAGTTGCCCGAGAGTCGCGTCACGCCCCTCATCTTTTCTCGACGAGAACAACGGGAGAAGTATTTAAGGATTGCGGTCAGGAGCTCCGGATTGTGGTTTTGACACGCTCTTCTTTGTCTTCTCGAAGACGAGCACATCCAGATCAAGTTTGCCCTGCTCCGTCTGGAGCTGGTTTTTGAGGGCGAGGCCGAATTTCTTCGCAAGGTCCTTGTGTACTTGGGGTGCCGCCGTGCACACGACGATGCATCCTCCAAGAGCGAGGATGAACTCTGCCTGGTAGTAGAACTCTTCGATCGCCTTGATCGCCTCCTTCTCGTGCAGCTTGCTGACAATCGGCGGATTCGTGACGATGAGGCTTATGCTCTCCTCGTCATGCTTAGTCTCAAGCCAGCCTACCTCAAGGCGGCTTGCCTTGATGAGATCATGCACGCCCGCGATCTTCGCGTTCTTTTGCGTGCTCTTGACATGGTGGAGCAGCACGTCCGAGGCAAAGATTCGCCCTGCGATTTCTGCCTTGATCTTCTTGTCCTGCGCATCGAGTACGCGCCGCAGCGCGTGGCTGTCAAGGAATGCAAAGCGCAGCATCGCAAGCTTGTCCTTCGAATAATAGAGCGGGCTTTTTTTTGCTGCATAAAGCGCGGCCTCGATTGGGATCGTTCCGGAGCCACAGAATGGGTCGAGGAGAGCCACATCTGGCGTGTACCCCCCGATGCGGAGGAGGAGCATAGCGAGCGACGACTTTATAGTGCTGTGGTGCGAGAAGATGCGGTAGTCGCGCTTGGAAAGGTCGATGCCAGCGCAGTCGATGCCAAGCACGCAGGTTTCGCCGTGGATATAAAGATAGAGCGGGATGTCGGGTGCCGCAAGATTAACATCGGCAGCGATCTTTTGCTTGATGATGCCGCCTGCCTCTGCCGCGATGTCCTGGCTTGAGAAGTTATGGTCCCCTTTTCGCTCGCAGTGCAGCTTGAATGTCAATCCCTTGAATGGAGCAGGATCGATGTCAAGCCGCTCAACGGCGCCCAGGATTGCATCATACTCGCGTGAAGTCCACTCACCAAGGACGGCGAGGACTTTGGATACCGTCTGCGCCCGGTAGCAAAGGACAGCAAGGTCATTCCAGGAAGCCTCAAAAAAGACGATGCCGCGGCACAAGGTGCAGGCCGCGCCGATAAGCTCCATAATCTCTTCTGCGCAGAAGCTCGCAAGGCCGTCATGCGTGATTGCACAGGCCTTCACCATACGCGTTGCCATGGGCCATCACTGCTGCTCGTCAGGCCCTTCTTTCTCGCCGACGACCTTTGCAGCCGACACGACCCTATCACCTTCTCGCAGCCGCATGAGGCGAACCCCTTGGGTGTTGCGCCCAATCGTCGAGATGCCTTCGACGCTCATGCGGATGATAATACCTTCTTTGCTGATGAGCATGACCTCGTCGTCTTTGGCGACATTCATGACGGCGACGACACATCCGTTCCGGTCGGTGCGTTGAATATTGATGACACCGGAGCCGCCGCGGTGGATGAGACGATAATCCGCGACGGGGCTTCTCTTGCCGTAGCCGTGCTCGGTGATTGTGAGCACAGTCTTTGCGTCGTCGGCGATGATCGCGTCGACGACCTCATCCTCGCCTTTGAGATGGATTGCGCGGACTCCCCTGCTCGTTCTTCCCATTGGACGCACGTCTTCTTCGTGGAATTTCGAAGCCATGCCATGCTTTGTCGCGATGAGGAGCTGCTTTTTCCCGTCGGTGATGATCGCATCGATGAGCTCGTCGCCCGAATCGAGACTGATCGCGATGATCCCTCCCTGTCTTGGTCGCGAGTAATCGTCAAGCGGCGACTTCTTGATGACCCCTTTTTTCGTGAAGAGGCACAGGAACCAATCCTTGCGGAAGTCGGGAACGGACACGAATGTCTGGACCTTTTCGCCAGAGCCAAGTTGGACAAGATTCACGACGGCCTTGCCGCGCGCCTGACGGCTTGCCTCGGGGATGTTGTAGACCTTCTGCCAATGGACGCGGCCCTTGTTAGTGAAAAAGAGTATGTAGGAGTGCGTGCTTGCGACAAAGACGTGCTCGACAAAGTCCCCATCCCCCATCGTTGCGGCCTTGACGCCAACGCCGCCACGGCCTTGCTGGTGGTAATTTTCCAAGGAGATTCGCTTGATGTAGCCTGCATGGGAGACGGTGACGACGACCTTCTCTTCCTTGATGAGGTCCTCGATCACGAATCCCTCGTCATCAGCATCCTCAATCACGGTCCGGCGCGCGTCGCCGTAGTCCTCCTTGATCCTTATCATTTCTGCTTTGATGATTGCAAGGATCTTGCGTTCATCCTCAAGAATCGCCCGCAGGTCCACGATATGCCGCTTGAGCGTGTCATACTCCTCCCGCAGCTTCTGCTGCTCAAGGCTCGCAAGCTTTTGGAGCTTCATCTCCAGAATCGCCTTGGCTTGCTGCACGCTAAGCAGGTAGTCCCGGCAGAGCATCGCCTCGGCATCCCTTGTATCTGCGCTTTTCTTGATCTTCTGGACAACTTGATCGATATGGTCAAGGGCCTTGATGAGCCCTTCGACGATGTGCACGCGCGTCTCTGCCTTGTCAAGGTCGAATTGGGTGCAGCGGCGCACGACGCGCTGGCGGTGCATGACAAACTCCTGCATCATCTCCTTGAGGGAGAGCGTGCGCGGCTGGCCGCCGACAAGCATAACCATATTGACCCCAAATGTCATCGTCATCCGCGTGTAGGACTGGAGCTGCTTGAGGACCACATTGGACGGCGTGTCTTTCTTGAGGTCGATGACGATACGCATGCCTTCCCGGTCGGACTCATCCCGGATGTCGCTCACGCCGAGGATGCGCTTGTCTCGGACGAGGTCGGCGATCTGCTCGATGAGCTGTGCCTTGTTGACCTGGTAAGGGATCTCCGTGATGATGATGCGCTCGCGGCCCTTGTGCTCCTCGATTGTGGTCCTTGACTTGATCGTCACGCGACCGCGACCGGTGTGGAAGGCCTGCCGAATCCCCGATGCCCCCTGGATGATACCCCACGTCGGGAAGTCAGGGCCTTTGACATGCTCCATAATGCCATCGACAGTGATGTCTGGATTGCTGATAAGCGCGATGATGCCGTCGGCGATCTCGCGCACGTTATGGGGAGGGATATTTGTTGCCATCCCCACTGCAATGCCGCTTGCTCCGTTGACGAGAAGATTGGGAAATTTTGCCGGGAGCACAGCCGGCTCCTTGAGCGATCCGTCAAAATTTGGGACGAAGTCGACCGTGTCCTTGTCGATGTCGACAAGAAGCTCTTCAGCTGCCTTCGTGAGGCGGGCCTCCGTGTACCGCATCGCCGCCGCATTGTCCCCGTCGACGGATCCAAAGTTCCCCTGGCCGTCGATGAGGGGGTACCGAAGCGAGAAATCCTGGGCCATGCGCACCATCGTGTCGTACACTGCGGTGTCCCCGTGCGGATGATATTTTCCGAGCACTTCGCCGACGATGCGCGCGGATTTCTTAAACGGCTTGTTGTGAAGCATGCCCATGTCATGCATCGCAAAAAGGATACGCCGCTGCACGGGCTTAAGGCCGTCTCGCACATCCGGCAGCGCGCGGCCGACGATCACGCTCATCGCGTAGTCGATGTAGGATGAACTCATCTCTTCCTTGATCTCTTTTGCGACGACCTTGCCGCCTGGCTTTGCACCCTCCGCAGGGACGGCGCTCACGCCCGCTTCGTCATCGCTGCCGTCGGGTAGAGGTGGATCTTGGTCCATCGGTATTTGCTCCGAGAATGCAATGGAAACGGAGGCGATTGTTTAAAAAGCTTTTGCCTGTAAACAGCCTTTCTACGGCTTCTCGCGGTGTTTTATGATTGCGTCTTTGACGGCGTAGGACTTGCCGCAGTACACGCATCGCTTGCGGGCGCTTAGGAGCGACCGTGCTGTGCGCGCAAGGAATTTCATGTGATTGCCGCAGTGCTTACAGCGCAGAAGGAGCGTCATTCTTTTTCTTCCTCCGGCCCGTCTTGCTCTTCATCGGCGCCGGTTTGGGTTCCAGATTTTTTGGACTTTGCGCCCGTTTCTTTTTTCACTTCCATCTTTGGGAGGGGCACTTTGCTCGCAAAGCGCTCGAGCGCAGGATGAAGTATGTCTTCTTCTTCATCAAAAGCGCCTTGCTCATCACCATCAGTATCTTCTGGTTCGTCCTCGCGCGCAAGCTCCTCGATGATGCGCTTTGCCTTCTCATCGTCGAGTCCTTGCTCTCCGGCATTTTCGTCGGAGAGGCCAAATCCCCCATCATCCTCTTTTCTCTCTTGGTCCTTGGCTTCCTGCTCCCGCTCTTCTTCGGATTGCTCTTGCTGCTTTTTTGCATCGTCGAAGTAGAATTCAACATGGGGTCCTTCTTTTTCCTGTTTTTGCGCCGACGCTTCTTTCGCACGATAGATGGTGAGGTCACCAACGCGTTCTTTTCGTTTCATGCTTTTCTCAAGCTCGCCTTCGATGCCGGCGAATAGGCTTTTTGCCGCTTCCTTGCCGGGCAGCTCAAAATATTCCTCGAACTGCTTTGTCGTCTTGAGGACGTAGCTCCGTCCGTATCTCGCCCGCGTGATAAAGTTCTTGTCCAAAAGCTCCTGGATATGGTCATATGCGGTGGTCGAGCGGATCTTGATGACTTCAGACTGGAGGATGGGCTGGCGCCAGGCGATGACAGCAAGGGTCTCAAGAAGCGGTTTGTCAAGCTCCATCTCTGGCATGATCCCCTCGACGACGGGGAGATAGGCCTGGACGACGCTCAGCTTCCATGCGTCGTGCGCGCCGACGACGGTGAGGGGGCTTTGCCCCCGTTCAAGATCGTCGCGCAGCTCCTTGACCGCCTCGCGGATGAGGCCTAGCTCTTCGACGGTGCAGAGCTCCAGAAGCTCAGCGAGCGTCATGTATCTGCCTGAGGCAAAGAGCAGGGCCTCGACCCATTTCTTAAGCTCCACAGAATCCCTCGGCGGCGCGCGCTTACGCAGCAGGTTCGCATCATCAGGCGCTTGGCTTGCCCTACCATTCCCTGTTGAGTCAGGCAATGGCTCGGTCTTCTGGTTCATCCCCTCTTTTTGCATCTTCCACCTTGTTTGGCCCAAGCGAGAAGATCCCTTCGTCCCGCTTGAGGATGTTGTCTTTGAGCATCTCTTCAAGAAATGGCTGGAGCTGGTTCTTTGGAATGCCACTAACCCTCGAGAGCGCGGCCAGGTCCTTTGGTCCGCTCTCGGTGAGCGTGATGATGACAAGATTGCGCAAGAGAAGATTCGCGTTTCGCTGCAGGTTCTTGTTGCGCGCGGCGAGCTCCTTGACGACGCGGTCAATGCGGTGCATGCGTCCGGCAAGGTCGTTGAAGAACGCGGAGAAGTCGACGCCGCGGTAGGTGAACTGCTCCGGTGAGATGATCTCGATGGAGCTTGGCATGTAGTCAAAGCAGAAGAACGCGATTGCGCCCGCGTCCTTGGCGACAAATTCGATCTCCGCAAACGCGCTAAAGAGCTTGTTTTCCTCCTTTGCCTCGGAGTAGTCCTCCTTCATGACAGTGATACCGTTATTATCTTTCTTGAGCTTTTCGATATACTCGTGAAGCGTCTTCTCGACATGCTCTTTTGGCGCTCCGGCTATCTCGACGATGCTTGAACAGTGGATGAATCCCTTCTCAAGATAGTCCTCCACCTGCTCCTGATCCAATGGCTCGGAAACCACCATGGATGCGTTTATGCAAGGCGCTTTTTTAAATATTACGCTTGGGCTCGATCCAGACGGTCACGATGACGCATAAGCCAAGCACCCCAAGAAAGATGGGCATCGCAAGATCCGATGCACGGACGCGGGCGCTTGAGAATATCGCAGTCGCGGCAGGAGCCGGCACGCGGGCGTTGCTCAGCGTCGTGTTCTCCTCACCGGCTTGCACAAAAAGGAGATC
>CAZRZZ010000042.1:0-9772 GCA_964604755.1 uncultured Methanosarcinales archaeon
GCTCTTGACAAATTGCGAAGAAAACTTTTGGAAATGTAATAGCAACAGCAGAGGTTTTCTTATGGCTCAACGCCCGGCGCGACCGACACCTTGATGCGGTTGCCAAGGCCCTCAAATCGGATCCTTGCCTTGCCCGATGACACCGGCACGCAAAGGCCGCCGTACGTAACCTCGAGCGGCTCTACAGTATACGGCTCGATCGTCCCGTCTTCCTTGACCAGGAACGCGTTCTCGGGAGTGCCGCTCTCGACCGAGTCGACGATGAGTGGATTCTGCACATTCGATCCTGCAAGCGAGCCCGCCCGGTCGATCGCGTTCTCGTCGATCATGCAAAGTTTGGTGTACTCCTCTCCGACGGCAAACGTGTGTGTGGTGATGCGCCCGTAGCTTCGGCCTTGCGCCACCGCGTTCTGGAAATCCTTTTGGAAGCGCACCTTCTGCGCCGTGCCACCGATCTCCAGCAGGCTTGCGATCGCCTTGTATCCAAAGAGGACGATGAGGCCTATAACCACAATCGTGAGGATATAGAGAAAGACGTGCTCTGCCTGGCCGCGTCGGGATGCCATAGCGTTTCCTTGTCCTTTTTCATATATAAAAGTATCTGGATGGCGGCATCCGGACAGTACAAAGAATAGTATTAAATAGTACTATTTGGTTCTATTTGGTTATGGATCTCCGGAATGTGCAGCGCACGGGCAACATGTTCTATGTGTATCTTCCGACCGCATGGTGCAGGAAATTCGGGATTACAAGCGCGTCGGAGCTGCGCGTGACCATGCAAAGCGACGGCTCCATCATGTTCAGCCCTGTTCTCGCCGAGCCTGCGCCAAAGCACATCGACATCACGCTTGACGAGAAGGACCTTGATGTCATCAACAAGATCATCGTGGCGTGCTACATCAACCCGTCATCTTCCTTCAAGATCCACCTTAAAGAGAAGCTCGACCAGGCAAAGCTCCTGCACCAAAAAAAGCTCGTCTCGATCGAACTCGTCGAGATCGATGGGAAGACGATAACCTGCGAGAGCAGCGTGTCCATCTCAGATCCTGAACACCTGCTCAAGACGATCTTCAGCAAGGTGAAAAACATGCTCCTCGTGACGACGCGAAGCTACAACAAGGAGCTCATTGAGCGCTATGAGGAGGAGATTGACCGCAACCGCCTGCTTATCGAGAAGGCAGTCATCAATGCGCTCACGTTCCGTGTCCAGTCAAAGGCAAAGATGGTCCATCTTTATTATATATCGCAGATCACGCGCGAGCTTGAGCGCATGGCGGACAGCATCATCCTTCTTGGTGACAAGGAAACAAGGTTCCTCTCGATGGTGGTCGAGCGCATCGATGCGCTGCGCGAGATCATCGATGACGTATTCACCGAGAGATTCACCACAAAGACGGTCATCGGTTTTAGCAAGCTTGTGAGCAAGCTTCCTGAAGACAGAATCACATCCATCGATGCATACAACAAGCGCCGAATCAAGGACAATCTCGACAATATCTGCGATGTCCTCATGGATTGGGTCATCACCAACGAGGTCGCATAGCACAGCCCGCCACATCAGGCCCCTGCGATCGCTTTTTTGGCGTTGTTGGCCTCTTTTCTAAAGAGAATAGATATTCTATTTGGTTAATATTTATAATGTGGCGGGAGGTCCTATGTTCCAGGCAAAGAACGAAAGCGTATTTTTGGGGGAATATGTATGGCATATCCTATTCAAGATGTCCTTGCGGCCGAGAAAGAGGCCGAAGCGATCATTGAAAAAGCGGCAGCAAAGCGTCAGGCTATTCTTGCGAAGGCAAACCAAGAGGCCCTTATCCTGCTGGCAGAAGAGCAGAAGAAGATCGACGCCGGAGAGCAGCGGCGCATCGAGAGTGCACGGCAGGAAATCGAGACGAGGGCAGCTAAGGTGCGCAGCGAAGCTGCGCAAGAGGCACAACGGCTCCGACGCCTTGCGGAGAAAAAAATTGACAAGGCAAGCGACTTTATCCTTGCCGAGCTTGATTCGAGAATGGGCTGATTCTGTGATGCGATAGTTTGCAGATGCCTGTTTATGGAGAGTTACGATGACTATGATGCACCCTGAACGGATGGAGCGCGTATCAATCATTGCGCCAAAATCCTACCTGCGCAATGTCGTGGAGAAGCTCTACGAGCTTGGCGTCTGCCACATCGAAGAGCACAAGAAGACGGACAAGATGGACATCTGCTCGCCGCTTCCCGAGGGAGCGGCAGTCTCGGAGATGCTCATCAACGTGCGCGCGATGCACGCCGCTCTTGGTCTTCCAGAGAAGCCGCGAAAGCATCTTCCAGACACGCTCTCGAAAGACGCCTGGCAGCGGATGCGGACTTTTGTCAGCGACCCGCATCGGGAGGTTGTCGAGCAGACGGCAGCGGCAAGGGGGGCGATGCAGGGTCTTGAAGGTATCACGCAAAAAGAGCGTCTCCTTGATGTCATGCACAAACTCAAGCTCGATCCTGCAGTGCTTGGGGAGAGCGAACACCTCTCCCGCTTCATCGGCTCTGTGGAAGATGGAGGAGAGCTCCGCAGAGAGATCACAAGGATCACGCGCAGGTTTGAGCTGCACTCTGCATCCGGGGATGACGGCCGCGACCTTGTCGCCCTCTTCATCGACGTTCGCTTTGCAAGCAAGGCGTCTGAAGCGCTTGCACGGCAGGGCTTCATCGAAATTGACGTCGGAGACATCGACATCAAAAAAGGCCTTGAAGCGCAAAGAAGGCTTGTCGCGGCCGAGCGTAAGAAATGCGAAGAGCGCCTGCGCAAGACACAGGTAAGGCTTGATAACATCAGAAGGGAGCATGGGCAGGCCCTTGTGTGCATCCGATCTGTCCTTGAGCACGAGGCGGTCAAGGCAGAAGCCCCCGTGCGCTTTGGCGCGACAAAGGACGCCGCGTTTCTCACGGGATGGGTTCCCGCAGCGCAGAAAGATCGGCTCCAGGCGGAACTTGAAGAGGTCTGTGAAAAGAAAGTGTCCGTCCAGTTCCAAAAGCCAGGGCGGCATGATGCCCCCCCTGTCAAGCTCAAGAATAAAGGGCCAATCAAAAGCTTTGAGTCGCTTCTGAAGCTCTACGAACTCCCACGATATGACGAGTTCGACCCGACGACGCTCATGTTCATCACGTTTCCGCTCTTCTTCGCGTTCATGCTCGGCGACGTGGGGTACGGGATCGTCACCATCATTATGTTCACCATCCTCTACAAGAAGCTAAGCGTGGGCAAGGCGCTCCTTAAAGTCATGATCTTTGCAAGCCTCGTCACGATCCTCTTTGGCTTCGCGTTTGGGGAATACTTCGGATTCGAGCACGTCAGCGTCGAGACGGGAGAGCGCTGGTGCGAGGCATATGGGATATGTCTGCCTATCCATGAGATTGGAGAGGGGGATCACGCAAAAGTAGTTGCCGATTTCCCTCGCCTTCTCAATCGGGCTCATGCGCACTTTGTGATCGGCGGGCAGAGCATGCTTGCTGTCCTCGTCATCGGCGTGCTCATAGGGTTTGTCCATCTTAATTTCGGGCTCCTCCTTGGCTTCCTCAATGAGCTTCACCACGGTGTGTGGACAGCATTCACGCATAAGCTAAGCTGGATTGTCATGGAGGCGGGCGTCATCCTGCTTGCCCTCTCTTCCACAGGCATCATCACATTGACAGCGCTCGCTGGATGGGCTGTGCTGGCTCTTGGCGTCGTCCTTGTCTATCTTGGCGAGGGGGTGCAAGGGCTTGTCGAGCTTCCGGCGATCTGGTCGAACATGC
Organism: uncultured Methanosarcinales archaeon; assembly: GCA_964604755.1. Taxonomy (GTDB): domain Archaea; phylum Nanobdellota; class Nanobdellia; order Woesearchaeales; family UBA12501; genus CAZRZZ01. Next base: position 3,769 of record CAZRZZ010000042.1, read on the forward strand.
TCTCCTACGTGCGGCTTGGAGCGGTCGGCCTTGCAGGCGTCGGCCTCGCTGCCGTCGTCAATGAGAGCCTCGCGATGCCCTTCATCGAGAAAGGAGGCGCATACATCTTTGCAGCCATCCTTGTGATGATCATCGGGCACGCGATCAACATCGCGCTTGGAGTCATCGGTCCGTTCCTGCACTCGGTAAGGCTTCACTATGTGGAGTTTTTTGGCAAGTTCTTCCATGGAGCCGGACGGCCATTCACGCCGTTTGGCGCACAGAAGGAAGAGTAGGAAAACAACGAAAGAGAACAGGCAGAAAACAAAAGAAACGAAAGGCATTTACAGAACATAGCAATAAAGAAATTGGAGGAAATGAACATGGCAGCAGAAGCTGGATTAATCGCAATTGGTGCGGGCATCGCGTTTGGGCTTTCCGCAATCGCGGCTGGGCTTGCAGAGAAGGACATCGGTTCCGCAGCCGTCGGCGCAATGGCAGAGAAGGAAGAGCTTTTCGGTAAGGGCCTCATCCTGACCGTCATCCCGGAAACGATCGTCATCTTCGGGCTTGTCGTCGCCATCCTGCTCATCGGCATGGCGGCATAAGGCATGGGGAGTTGAACAAGCATGGGACTTGATGAGGTCAGGAAAGAGATCGCCGACGAGGCTAGCCGCAAGGCTGAGGAGATTTTTGCGCAGGCACGGGACGAGGCGGACAGGATCTTCGACGAGATGCAGCGCAAAATCGTCGAGCAAAGGGATGCGGCGAAAGCCCGAACAGACGCGCTCATCTCGACGCTTGAACGCCGTGAGATCTCGGCCGCCGAGTTTGACGCAAGAAAGATGATGCTCGATACGAAAAAGTCGCTCATCGATGAAGCGATGAGCAAAGCACGAGAACGCATCGCCAAATGGGACGACCGAAAACGGGCAGATGTCATCAAAAAGCTTGCGGCAAAGGCAAAGCAGGAGATCGAACTTGCCATCATCGCCGCGAACCCCAAGGACAAGAAACATGTCAAGGAGCAAGATTTCGAGAGCGCAGATATCATCGCCGGCATCATCGGCAGGACAAAGGACGGCCGGGTGAGCGTTGATTACAGCGTCGATGAGATGTTGCGGAGCATCCGTGACAAGAAGCTTTCCGATATGGGGAGGATCATCTTCTGATGACAGCAGCTACGTTTCGCCTTGGCACGTATCCGTACACGTTTGCGCACGTGTCGGCGATGAAAAGCGCGCTGCTCAAGGCAGCGGACTACGATCGCCTCCTGAAAATGAGCACGCCTGAGATTGTGCGCTTCCTGCAGGACACGAGCTACAAAAAAGAGATCGATGAGTTCGCTGCGCACCACGAAGGGCTGGAGCTTATCGAAATCGCCCTGCGGCAGAACCTTGGTCGGACGCTCGCCAAGCTCCAGCGCGCCTCAATGGGGGATCTGCGCGAGCTCTTGGATGCATATCTTGTGCGCCATGATATCGCGAACATCAAAATCGTGATGCGAGTGAAGTTCACCGGTGACACGACTGCTGAAAACCTCATCATCCCAGCAGGAAACCTCTCCAGAGCATACTTCCAGAGCCTTCTGCAGAAGGACAGTGTTGAAGATGTCGCACGCCTTGTTTCCATCACGGACCTCACACCCGGCATTGAGCACTACCAGCGCACCGGATCGCTCTTCGAGATTGAGAACCTGCTTGACCGCCACTACTATACAGGCCTTCTTGAGCTCGTCGGGCGCGTTCCAAAACACGGCGTCATCTTCGGCAAGTTTCTTCGGACGGAGCTTGACGTGCATAACCTCATGACGATCCTGCGCCTCGCAAAGGAAGGATTTAGTGCAGAGAAGATCAGAGGGTACATCTTTGCCAGAGGACAGCGCCTCGGACCAGTCGCCTTGCAGAAGCTGCTTTCCTCTCCAGACGTCGAAGATATCCTTGACCATCTCAAAAGCATGGGCTTTCGCGACATGGCTTCCCCGGCTATCGAGGCGTACAAGAAGCAAAAGCGCCTTGCTGACGTCGAGGTCGCGCAAAGCCGCTATCTCCTGCATCGCGCAGCACTCTTGTGGCACCAGCATCCGCTCTCCATCGACACGATCCTTGGCTTCATGCTTGCAAAAGAAATCGAGGTTCGCAATCTCATCGTGCTCATCAAGGCAAAAAAACTTGGCCTTCCTGAAGAGTTCGTCCAAAGCGCGATCATTGCCGGAAAATAACAATAGACAAAACAACAGATCGATAAGCCATCCAAACCAAAGGAAGAGGGCAAAAAAGACGGAGAGCTAGAGCTACCATGAACATCGCAGTCATCGGCGGAGAGGAATTCACGCTTGGCTTTCGCCTTGCCGGCATAACAACCATCGTGGACATTCCTGAAGGAAAGGATCCAGCAGAGGAATTCCGCACCCTCCTTGGCGACAAGGGGATCGCGATCGTCATGACCGACAGCGCGACGCTTGGCAAGCTTAACGAGCGCACACGCGGTGATGTCGAGGAGAGCGTCCAGCCCGTCGTCCTCACTATCTCGACGGAAGAATCCCAAGAGGGGCTCCGGCGGCTCATCCAGAAATCAATCGGTGTAGACCTGTGGAAAGACGAAGAAAACGGCAGCAAAACGGCAAATGACAAATGACATTACGAAAGAGATGCTGCCACTAAAAGATAACAAAACAATACCAGAAACTCATCATCCAAGGTGAAATAGCATGGCAAAAAACCAATCCACACAAAAACAATCTAAGCAGCAATCTAAACACAGCACTGCCGGCACGCTCTTTCGCATCGCCGGCCCCGTCGTTGTAGCCAAGGGCTTGCAGGCGCGCATGTACGACGTCGTGCGCGTCGGAAATGAGCGCCTCATGGGCGAGGTCATCCAGATCGACGGCGAGAAGACGATCATCCAGGTCTACGAAGATACCTCCGGTATCAAGCCAGGAGAACCCGTCGAGAACACGCAAGAGCAGCTCTCGGTTGAGCTTGGCCCTGGCCTTCTGACGAGCATCTACGACGGCATCCAGCGCCCGCTTCCTGTTCTTCGCGATCAGATGGGAAACTTCATCTTCCGCGGTGTCGACGCGCCAGGACTTGATTATAGCAAGAGATGGGACTTTGTGCCGACAAAAAAGAAGGGGGACAAGGTCAAGGGCGGCGATGTCATCGGCGAAGTCGAGGAAACCCCCGGATTTGTGCACCGCATCATGATCCCCCAGGGGATGCAGGGATCAATTACGGAAATCAAGAAAGGGAAGTTCACTGTCGACGAGACAGTCTGCGTGCTTGACAACGCAGGTTCGATCACCATGTGCCAGAAATGGCCCGTGCGAAAGCCCCGCCCGGTCAGGAAGAAGCTTTCACCGACGACGCCGCTTGTCACCGGACAGCGCGTCTTTGACGTGTTCTTCCCGCTTGCCAAGGGAGGTGTCGCCGCGATCCCCGGACCGTTTGGAGCCGGAAAGACCGTGAGCCAGCAGCAGCTCGCCAAATGGTGCGATGCGGATGTCATCGTCTATGTCGGGTGCGGCGAGCGCGGAAACGAGATGACTGAAGTGCTCACCGAATTTCCACACCTCGAGGATCCAAAGTCCGGACAGCCCCTGATGAACCGCACCGTGCTCATCGCGAACACGTCGAACATGCCAGTCGCCGCGCGCGAGGCGAGCGTGTACACAGGCGTGACGCTCGCCGAGTATTTCCGTGACATGGGGTATAATGTCGCGATGATGGCCGACTCGACGAGCCGGTGGGCAGAGGCGATGCGCGAGATCTCAAGCCGGCTTGAGGAGATGCCAGGCGAGGAAGGCTACCCGGCATACCTCTCGACACGGCTTGCCGAGTTCTACGAGCGCGCCGGCCGTGTCGTCCCAAGCGGCACGGACAAGGAAGGAAGCGTGAGCCTCATCGGCGCGGTGAGTCCGCCCGGCGGCGACTTCTCGGAGCCCGTCACGCAGTCCACCCTTCGCGTCGTCAAGGCGTTCTGGGCATTGGATGCAAAACTTGCCCAGCGCCGACACTTTCCGTCGATCAACTGGCTTACAAGTTATAGCCTCTACCTCGACTCGCTCGAGCCGTGGTTCGCAGCAGAGGTCGCCGCTGACTGGCGCACTCTCGTCACGGACATGATGGGCCTTCTCCAGGAGGAGGAGAAGCTTCTGGAGATCGTGCAACTTGTTGGATCGGACAGTCTGCCGGAGCGCCAGCAGATCTCGCTTGAGGTCGCGCGTCTCATCCGCGAGTTCATGCTCCAGCAGAACGCATTCCACGAGATCGACACGTACTCCCCGCTCGAGAAAAGCTACATGATCGGCAAGACGATCATGCTTTATAGCCGCCTCGCGAGCCAGGCGCTCGACTCCGGCCTTCGTGTCCAGGACATCCTTGGCGTGAAGTCGCGCAACAAGATCTCTGACGCAAAGTTCGATAAGGATTACAAGAAGATCCTCCGTGACGTCCAAAAAGAGATGGAACAAGAATTTCAGAGGCTTAGGTGATCAATCATGAAAGAATATAAAACCATCACGCGCATCGCAGGGCCGCTTGTCTTCGTCGAGAAGACGGAGCCCGTCGGCTACGGCGAGCTTGTGCGCATAATGCTTCCAGATGGCGTGACAAAGAACGGGCAGGTCCTTGACACAAGCGACGACATGGTCGTCGTGCAGGTCTTCGAGGGGACAAGCGGGATCGACCGCGACTCCGGCGTCCGGTTCCTCTCCGAGACAATCAAGCTTGGCCTCTCCAAGGACGTGCTTGGCCGCATCTTCAACGGGGCAGGAAAGCCAATCGACGGGGGCCCGGAAGTCATCCCGGACAAGAAAGCAGAGATCATCGGCGCGGCGATCAACCCGTACGCGCGCGACAGCCCGTCGGATTTCATCCAGACCGGCATTTCGACGATCGATGCGACAAACACGCTTGTGCGCGGCCAGAAGCTCCCGATCTTTTCGGGCTCCGGCCTTCCGCACAACGAGATCGCTCTCCAGATCGCGCGCCAGGCAAAGGTCGTCGGTGAGGAATCAAACTTCGTCGTCATCTTCGCGGCGATGGGCATCACCAATGAAGAGGCGCAGCACTTCATCAAGGACTTCGAGGAGACGGGCGCATTGTCGCGCAGCGTCGTTTTCCTGAATCTTGCTGATGACCCTGCTGTTGAGCGCCTTGTTACCCCGCGCATGGCCCTGACGGCAGCGGAGTATCTCGCATTCGAGCATGACATGCACGTGCTTGTCATCCTCACGGACATGACCAATTACTGCGAGAGCCTGCGTGAGATTGGCGCCGCCCGCGAAGAGGTGCCCGGACGCCGTGGATACCCCGGGTACATGTACACGGACCTTGCGATGATCTACGAGCGCGCCGGCATGATAAAGGAAAAGAAAGGGAGCGTCACGCAGATCCCGATCCTCACGATGGTCGGCGACGACATCACTCACCCGATCCCGGACCTGACAGGATACATCACCGAAGGGCAGATCGTGCTCTCGCGTGAGCTGCACCGCAAAAACGTCTACCCTCCAATCGATGTGCTCCCAAGCCTCTCGCGGCTCATGAACCTTGGTGTCGGCGACAAGAAGACACGCGACGACCACAAGAACGTCTCTGACCAGCTCTACGCGAACTATGCCGAAGGCCGCGATCTGCGCGGCCTTGTCGCGATTGTTGGCGAGGAAGCCCTTTCCGAGCGCGACAAGCGCCTGCTTGACTTCGCCGCCGCGTTCGAGGAGAGGTTCGTGCGCCAGCGGCGGGACGAGGACCGTTCGATCCAGAAAACGCTTGACATCGGCTGGGAGCTTTTCGGGACGATCCCGCAGGACGAACTGACCCGCATCAGCCCAAAGCTGCGAGAGAAATACTACAAGCCCTCCGAGGGCAGGAAGGGGAAGGCAGAAACATGAGCGGCTTTTTGCTGCGGTCTGCGATGGTACGATGACGGACATCAAACCGACACGCTCGGAGCTCATCAAGCTCAAAAAGAAGATCAAGCTCGCCAAGTCAGGCTATAATCTCCTCAAAAAGAAGCGCGACGG
>CAZRZZ010000043.1:0-9749 GCA_964604755.1 uncultured Methanosarcinales archaeon
ACTCTTTACTTAATTCCCAACTATTTAAACCTTTCGGTTTTAAACCACTACAAAGTGGTTAAAAACTATATTTCTAATAAACCTATTATTATACTCATTATTTTAATTAATTATACTCATTATTTTAATTACTTATTTATATATTTATCTAAAGTAAATTATATATTATTATTTATATAGTAATTTTTTACAATATAAAAATATATTTAATAATACTTTAGAAAATACTTATTAATTGATTGGGTCGCTTGGGGACGCAAAGAATATAAGAGAGAAGACGCAAACGGGTGCCATGACACGCTTCTGGACAATCGTCAACCGCGTCATCCGTGATGCGGATGTCATCCTGCTCGTGCTTGATGCTCGTCTTGTGGCAAAGACGCGGCATGTCGAGATCGAGAATAAGGTAGCGACAGAGGGCAAGCGGCTTATCTATGTCATCAACAAGTGCGATCTTGTCGATGGCATGGCGCTCGAGTCGATGGCAAAGCAGCTGCGCCCAAGCGTTTTTGTTTCCGCGACGGCGCACCATGGCGTCACGAAGTTGCGGGAAGCGATCCTGCGGGTTGGAAAACCTGTCGCAAAAGGAAAAGACGTTCTCGTCGGGGTCGTGGGATACCCCAATGTAGGCAAGAGCTCCGTCATCAATATGCTCTGCGGCAGGCGCTCCGCAAGTGTAAGCTCGGCAGCGGGCCACACGCGGGGCATCCAGCACGTCCGTGCTGGCTCTGGCATCATGCTCCTTGACACGCCGGGCGTCATTCCGTACCCGGAAGGGGAGGCAAAGCGGACGGAAGGGGATCTTGCGATGATCGGATCGAAAAACGTGCAGAAGCTCCAGGATCCTGAGCAGATCGCGATGGAGATTATTTTGGGCTTTGAAGGCCAGGTTGAGGAGTTCTACGGCGTGACGCGCGACGCGGGGGAGGATGAAGAAGACGTCCTTGCCAAGATCGCGCTCAAGCGACAACGTTTGCTCAAAGGGGGCAAGCCCGACACGCTCACGATGGCAAAGATCCTCATCAAAGACTGGCAGGAAGGGAGGATAAAGAAGTGAGTATTTTTTTGGGCACGTCGTCTTGTCTGGTACAATGAAATGGTTTCTTGGTGCTAAAACCGTCAATATGTCGCAGACCATTTTGTTGAGGTCAACAAAAAGGCTCATCATCAGAACAATTATATACCAACTTCTTTTTTCCAGGACGCATGAACATCGCCATCATCGCGCCCATTCCCAACTTTGCCGGCCCGAATATCCATGCGAATCTGCTTGAGCTTGCGGCTTGGGAAAGCGCTGGCTCATTCGATGGCCATCTGGTATACACTCTTGAGGGAGGGCATCACGACGTGCGGCTCTTCCTGGCAGAGGAGAATTGCCTCGCGCTTGACGGCTATGATAATAAGATTGGCAAGCAGGGGTTTTTGGCGGATGCGCTCATCATCGCGACGACGCATCGGAGCGCTGCGGGAACGCCGTCATTGAGCGTCCATCCGATCGGCAACTGGACTGATGATGCAAGCTTTGGCGGAAAGCCGCACACGATCACCGCATGCCCATCCCGCCTCATGCGCGCATGCCTTGATGCGCTTGATAAGCACAACACGACAGGGCATCTTGTCACGATGGAGGCGACGCACCATGGCCCGATCCTTACGACACCGACGATGTTTATCGAAATCGGAAGCGACGAGGCAGCATGGAAGACACCGGCATACGGCAAGATTGTTGCGAGCGCGCTGCTTGACGTTGTAAGCAATCCCCTTGCGGACTATCCCGTCGCATTCGGCATCGGTGGTCCCCATTATTGCCCGAACTTCATGTCTATCATGAGGAAAGCAGATATTGCGATGGGGCATGTCTGCGCAAAGTACGGTCTTGATGGCCTTGATGAGGCGATGCTCCTCGATGCGATGGAAAAATCCGGCGCCGCTTTTGCCCTTCTTGACTGGAAAGGCCTTGGCGAGCACAAGGAACGCATCATCGCAATCCTCGAGGAGAGCGGGGTCCGTTATCAGAAAACAAAGGACATCAAGGGATGACTGTCTATCTTACTTACCCCTTTGCTCATCGGCAAGAAGGAACTCCTCCTCCCGTGTTTTCCCACGTAGGTACTCTTGTCGCTTCTTCTGCCTGGCATTGCTCGCGTACAAAAGATAGACAGTACCTACGACAACGATGGAGAGCAATACCATCAGAGGCCATCCAAAAATAAATGCGCGCTTCTTGTTCTCTTCCGCGCCGACCACAGCTCCGGTGATGGACTCCATCCCAATCGGGGTGTCATCGTCAGGGGTGGTGGACATATCGACGATCGTCGCGGTGCTCTCGATTGGCTCTGCGCTTGGATCCTCGCACGCGACCATGACAGAGTTCTTATTGCAAGCCTCATCGCGTATGCCTGCCTTGCTGATGATCTCCCCCTCCTCGAGCGCAAGCTTGATGAGGTAACCGTCTTCTGTCATGTTGATTATCATGCCGGGGAATGCATGCACGCCGTTAAGGTTGCGCCGGCTGCTCTCAAAGTGGAAGAGGAGGTCTTTTTTCACGTCGATGCCAAGCCGCGGCTTCGCATCCGCGTATAAGTAGAGCATATTGTCATCGATAAGACAGCTTGCGCTTGTCACATCATCTTTTTCGCATCGGATCTTCTCGCCTGGGCAGGATTGGAGGCGCCATGCGATCTTACAGCGTGCATTATCCCCGCAGCCGCGGTATGCTACCCAAAGCTGATAATCACCAGCATCGTCGAGCATGCCGGACTCGCTTTGGAATCTGGCAATGCCTTGTTCAGGCACAGGGTCATAAGCGATCCATTCGCGATCCCACGCGCCAAGGATCGTCCGAGGCTGATTGTCATCAGCATGCTTTGCAGTGATCGTGATCGTGTCCGTGAAGATTGGATCATCCTTTGGGTTCTTTGCCAAAAGCGTGAGCGTCCCGTCCGCATTGCATGACAATCCAAGAATCTCAAGCGTTGCGATAGCCGAAGCTCCCGTGCTCAGTAATATCAGGACGATGACGGCAACACACGCATGGCCAAATCTCACTACCTTCACCTGCACCAGATAAGGCCGCGCCCGTATTTAAATATTTAGTTGACTGACTCCGGATGCAACGAAAGCCATCGGCCCTGCAGTATCCTGCCGCTCATCAGGCCAAGCTGGTAATGGTCCAGGACCGACGACGGATGCGTGAGGATGTAGGTATTATGCGCACATCCCTCATGTGTCATCCTAAGCTGCTCTTGGACCTGCTCACTAAAGAACCCCTCACGCGTCACGTCCTCTTGCATGCCGGCTGCCCTTGCTGATCCTAAGCGCATGTCCACGATAGTGACGGCAATACCTTGCGTCCTGCCTACAGTGTAGACTTCTGCGTTTGAATCATTTGGGTTCTCCTTGCCGACCGTCGTGATCGACACGTAGCGAATGCCTAGATCCTCCCGGAATTCCATAAGACAGCGCATCCATCGCATCGCATCGGCAAGATAAATCTCAAACCGTGCAAGGTCCTCACTAAGTTCGCTTCTTGTCATCTCATCGATTTGGCAAAGCACGCGCGCGTCGCCTGAATAGATGACCGCACGTCCGCTTGGCACATGAAGGAGCTGGAATTGCGCATAGCGCGGCTCAAGAGCAGGGCCGTCCATGTATTCGTGCTCGACGCCAAATGAGCCAAAGATCCTCTTTTCTTCTTTGCGCAGCGCCGCTCGCAGCGCATCGATATGCTCATGCCGCCGCCGCACGCGAGGCTCGATAGCATGGATGTGCTCTTCGAGCTCAGAGAATCGGCGGTCCGGATCGCCGGAGAGCGTATCAAGCGAAGGGGTATCTTCAAAGAGGAGCAAAAGCGGCATGAGCGGATCCATGCCAGCGTGTCTTATCGTGGCCTATATAAAATTAATTGGGTTTCTCATCCCCATTTTCCGTGCCAATGCCAAGCGGGTCTTTTGTCGCCTCATTGACTGCGCCAAATATCGCGCCAAGGCCTTGGACCTTGGCGATGTGCTCCTGCTCCTCGAACGCCGTCCGTGCTTCGGGGCGGATCTTGAAATAACGCTCTTGCAAGATTATTCCCGCAGCGATCGCGAGCATCTCGTGGTCAAAGACGTCGGATGGATGAGTGATGATGTACGTGTTGTGGTCGCATGCCGCGTGCTTTTCTGCGATCTCCTGCCGCTTTTGCTCCGAGAGGTATTCATCGATTGCTCCTTCTTCCTCATGGTCCGGCTCCGAGTAGCCCTGATGCGCGTTTGCCTGCGTGAACATGACCTTGCCGTTCTTGCCGACGCAATAGATAACAGCAATCTCGTCGTCAATGTTCTCCTTCCCGACAACAGCGATCGCCGCATAGCGCACGGCAAAATCATACAGGAACTCTTCGTACTTATACGCTAGGTCCTCAAGTTCGGCGAGCTTTCCGGCGATGCGCTCCTCTTCTTTGCCAAGTTTTTTCTGTATTTGCGTGGAGATAAGGTCAAAGCCTGCGTCGTCTACACCATAAAGGAACACGATGCCGGCGAGCGTCTCGACGACATGGCTTGGTTCCTTTTTTGGAGTGGGCGTGTCATCGTGGCCAAAATAGTCATAATCGATCCTCTCCTTTTTAAGGAGGGCTTCCTCTGCATCGCGAAGCAGCGTCATGGAATCATCGATGTGCGCGGCGCGCCGTTTCATCCGATGCTCAAGCTTGAGAATGTGGTGTTCAAGTTCGCCATAGCGCGTGCCCGCATCGTCGCTAAGTTCAGATAATGACGGAAGCTCTGCTTTCACCATAATATCACCTCTTTGATAAACCCAAGCAGAGTATATAAAATGGGGACATATATTAAATATACATTCAGTTGAGGTCCTTGTCCGGACGCTTGGTACCAAAGAGACTTTGGTGGGCGCCTGCATCGTCCATCGCCTGCTTTGTGTCGAATGCTGCACGGTATCCCGGGCAACGATCGATAATGAGTTCGATCGCGTGCCGCGAAAGATCATCAAAATCGATATGCCTGCTTGGATGGCTGAGGATATACGTGTTATGATCACAGTCTGCATGGTCGATGAGAATCTGTGATCGCGCCTCTTCATGAAGGAAGTACTGGGGATCTCCCGCTATGCCTTCCAGTTCCACACGGCCCGCTGCCATGTCCACCCGGATGCCGACTTCATACGCGCTGCGGCCGACAACGAAGATGACTGCTTTGCTTGCGTGCAGATCCTCATAACCAACCACGCCGATCCGGGAATATTTCATGACCGCGTCGTGCGCGATGGGGCTGTACTCTGCAAAAATGGCCCGAAGCTCTGCAAACTTGTCGATGACCTGCAGTCCTGCCTCTTGCATAGCCACTCCGATGCGATCAGCAAGCTTCTCCTCAATGGTACCCTGGACAACGAGCCGTCCATTAACCCCATCAACCTCTGTCCCTTCGGGATTGATATCAAATGGGCTCTCGCTTTTCTCAAACGTGTAGTGGGAGTCCTTGCCAGTCAAGAAATGCGGTGATTGCCGCGACTGCATGGTTTTGGGCCTGCCGCACCTCGCGGAGTTTGGCATCGTACCGGGGACGAATGATGCCAAGAATTTCCTCGAGCCCCACAAACCGCTCCTGCAGATCGGCTGGAAGATCATCAAGGGAGGGGATGGTTGGCATGGAAGAGTGGAAGGGATAGTTGTATAATAAACATATGTGAAAAGGATGGTGCCGCCAAGGGGACTTGAACCCCTGACCTCCACGTTATGAGCGTGGCGCTCTAACCACTGAGCTACGGCGGCGTGATGGCTGGTTGGGGCTCCATACCCCTTTTAAACTTTGTGGCCGATTCTTTTCAAATTCCCTGCTTTGTCTCCGAAACCCTTTTATATAACAATTGTTAGCACGAGTCTAAAAGCAATAAAAAAATATAATTAGGTGGTCTCATGAAAAAAATCGTTTCGTTTTTTATGGTCGCCATCCTTACGCTGACGGCAGTCGCTGTGGCAGCGCAGGATAGCGGGCGGTACCTTGTCAGGTCCCACAATGGTGCGCTCAAGGGATGGCTTGGCGTGAACCATGAATTCCCGTCTGGCTTCACGACGGAGCTGACAAGCGGACAGCTTCGCGCGCTTGACGCGATGGGTGTCGAAGTTGAGTCCGTGCCGCTCTGGCATATCACAGCGCCCCCCGGGGCGTGCAGTCCATGGCCGGAATGCAGCGGCAGCGAGGGTGGTAGCACGAGCCGATCAGCGACTCCATCAGATCAAACCCCCTGGGGCATCGAGAAAGTTTACAACGATCCAGCGATCGCAGCGACAAGCGGCGGTGCCGGTGTCGATGTCGCCGTGCTTGACACGGGCGTAAATAAGAATCACCTTGATTTGAGCCGGCGTGTCGCGCAGTGCAAGGACTTCACAAAGGGCACGCGAGTTCGGGCTTCCTGCAGCGATGACAATGGCCATGGCACGCATGTCGCCGGGACGGTCCTTGCCGACGGCGGCGCTGATGGCCTTGGCGTCTTTGGTGTCGCTCCTGAGGCGAGATTGTTTGCGTACAAGGTCTGCGGTGGAAGTGGTTGCTGGAGCGATGACATCGCAGCAGCGATCCGCATGGCAGCCGACAATGGCGCAGAAGTCATCAGCATGAGCCTTGGCGGCGATGGCGAATCAAGCCTCACGCGCGATGCGATCCAGTACGCTGTCGATCACGGCGTGCTTGTGGTCGCTGCAGCGGGCAATGATGGCCCGGCAGACGGCAGCATCGACTATCCGGGCGCGAACCCGAACGTGATGGCTGTTGGAGCGATTGACTCGTCCGAGGCGGTGCCAAGCTGGTCAAGCCGCGGCATCAATGACGGTGACTATATCGTCGAGGCCCGTGAAGTCGAGGTCGGAGCGCCCGGCGTCGCTGTCGAGTCTTCATGGAACGACGGCACGTACCGCACAATCTCGGGCACGAGCATGGCAACGCCGCACGTGAGCGGACTTGCCGCAAAGCTCTGGCAGGGATCAGCAGCCGCGACGCGCACGTATCTGCAGAACCGCGCGCTTCTCCACGACCTGCACACGGCCGGCGACGACACGGCAACAGGATTTGGTCTGCCGACGGTTGGGTAGATTTTTTCTTTATCTTTTCTTTTTTTCTGATTCTCTTTTTAAATTTTGGAAGTCGAAATCATTTTAAATTTGTCCACGTCCCATGCATCCATGGATCAGGTGTATAAGGGATATGGCTTGAGCATCTGGGAGATTCTCAATAAAGAGGGAAATACCTGCACATATCAGCGAGACAGCTTCTCCTGCAAGCGCTCGCCGCAGCGTCTTTTTGCCATCCAGCGATGGGGAGCCGTCCTTGATGATATTGTCTGTGATCAGCACAAAAAGGTCCTCATCCGTGTAGCTGAGAAAGGAATAGGGGGAAGGATTAAGGACGAACCGGAACTCAATGTCTTTTTCGATCAGCCGCCCGTGAGCAGATTGCGGTTCCTTTCGAGATTGGATTTCAATGGGGGCACCTCTCTTGACGAGCTGGTGAGAGGGATTGTCAACCTAAAGCCTACCGAATACCTTGTTGTTCCGGAAGATGTTCACCTCGTAGATAACCGTGTCTCTCCAAAACAGTTTAGAAGCAACGGCTTCTTCCTCACTATCCCCATGAAGAGGGGAAAGACACTGCGGGAAGCGGCCAGAGATGCGATCAAGGAGATGGATCCGACAGGAAAATATGCTGGTCTGCGGCATATCGATCCCGTCGACAATATCCGGCGCGAATACGCCCTTGTCACGCTCATTGAAGGATATATGCTCAATAACCTCCTCGGGGGGAGGGGAAAACGAAAGGGTTTACAATTTGCGCAGAAGATCGAGTGCGAAGAGCGCTACCTTGGGGCTGGCTCGTTTTGCTTCTATGTGCCGTCCAGCTCGAATCCCGAAGATATATCCTATCGTGTTGATCTCAAGGAGATCGCAACCGGAAAGGAAGGGACGCGCAGGTATCGCGGGAGATATGGCTTCAAGTATGACTGCGCCTGTGAAGCGAGCATCAAAGAGGAGCTTGCGCTTAGCGATATGAATTCCTTTGGCGAACCGTATGCGAACAGCAAGATTAGGCCATGCAAGCATGCCTACGCAGCTCTTGCGTACCTGGAGGAGCATCGTATCATCCCACAGCATGAGCCTAGGACGCCAGTCAAGCCAACTGATTTTGCGCGCCGCCTCAAGATGAAGCTCTCAAGGCAAGTCCTGCATGGCAATAACCATTTGTCGCGCATCGAGCAGGAAGTCATCCTCATGCGGGCGATCGCGCCGCACCTGCTTGGATATGAACGCATGTTTGAGGCACGATAAGCGATGTCGTTCAAGAAGACCCTCTCCTCCATCGTCGCCGCAGCAACAATCGGTCTTGCTGGCTGCGGTGCAGGCCAGGAAGCGATAAGAGAGACGCCAATTCCGCAGATACGGGTCCGCGATGGCCGCGATGCGTTCTTTGCGTACCTCGACTCGCATCGCGTGCAGGTTGTTGCGGTCGGCGAGATGCATATCCTTCACGATGGTGATGAAGCCCGCGCACGGCACGCGGGGATCCCGTTCACGCTCGATATCTTCACCGACGACTACCTTGGCGCGTTCGCAGAGCGCGGATATCATCACATCGTGCTCGAGCATCTCTGGCAGGAGTCCGCACACGACCTGGACATGTTTTATTCGGGTGTTGACATCACGAGGCAGGCGACGCCGAGGCTCTATCAGAACATCGAAACTATCCCCGCTGGCGAGGAGGTCCGCGGTCTTCTCATGCGCGCGCGGGATCTGCACGTCCGTATCCATCCGGGAGGAATGGATAGGAATGATATCCAGCGCGTCATCGTCCTGACGGAACTGCAGAGCATGGTCCCCTACCACCCGGAAGCCCAGACCGCAATAGACATGCTCACCCGAGAGGTCTTTGCGAATATCGCGGCACATACGTATATCCATGTCCATAACCTGCTCGAGACGAATCCGCGCATAAAAATCATCACGTATGGCGGCATGATACACAACAACACCAATCTTCGCCAGGAAACGCTCTTTATCACGCGAGGCGATCGGGAGGCTGCCGCCTCGTTTAGTTTCGCTGCCCGCATCGAGGACGACCTTGAGCGCACCGGCGGAGACTATCGTGAGGTCGATATCGTGCAGCGTGACGTCCTCGATATTATCCTTGAGAGATTGCATGGCCAGACCGGACCCGGCGGCGTGACACCGCAGCAGTTTTTCTTTGAGTACATCCTGCTCACAAGACAGGTGCACGGACGCTCGCCGGTGCTTCGCGAGAACGACGAGCAACGGCGGCTTCTGCTTGTTTATGGGCGCTGGCGGGAATGAATTTTTCTTTAGGACAGAGCCTTAGCGACAGCATCCTTTTTATAGGAGAACGTCCATAAACAGGGGTATGAAATTTTCGAAGCTTGTCGCCATCTTCGAGAAGCTGGAAGGGGTGAGTTCGCACACGGCAATGCAGGCTATCCTCTCCGATTTTTTTGCGTCCTGCAGCAAGGATGACCTTGTGGACTGCACATACCTGCTCTCCGGCCGCATCGACGCGGACTATAAGAGCTCCGACCTTGGCATTGCAAGGAAGTTTGCTGAGCAGGCAATCGCAAACGCAAGCGGCAAGGACGTTTCTGACGTCAAAAAGCGCATGAAAAAGAGGGGGGACCTTGGCCTTGTCGCAAAGGACGTGCTCACAAAAAAGTCAAGCTCCATCACGGTGGCGGATGTGAGCGGGGCCATGCACAAC
>CAZRZZ010000044.1:0-9526 GCA_964604755.1 uncultured Methanosarcinales archaeon
AACGCATCTGCAGTTTCCAGACGGCGCGTGTCGGATTCCCCTTGATACCAGATGATCCCGGCAAGGAGACCATGCGTATAGGCCTGTGCGTACAGCGCGCGGCGCAAACATACGGCGTAGAACTGGCCTGCCAGGAAGGAGCGTTGCCATTCGCTAATCAAACTCCCCCCCTTGCTGCACGGCACGAGAACGATGGGTGTATCCGGCAGCGACTCCCGCAGGCGCCTTGCAAAGGCAAGCCCCGGGCCAACGCCGGCGGTGTCGTTCATTGTTGAGTCTACGCTGTCCGTTGGGTCGTCCAACGGTTCGGAAGCAACGCGCCACGTCCAGGCGTTGGTGAGCATGGTGATGTCCGTATCTGGTTCCCACACTGGAAGCTCGGAGATGAGCCCCCTGCCGCTTGCATTCGACTGGCCTTCGACCATGAATATAAGCGGAACCAAAGACCCGGCATCAGACACGCCCGCATCGGGAAGACCAGCATCCGGATACCCGCTATCGAAGCCGCAGTCGGCGACAGATCCGTCAGGCACCCGATCTGCATCAAGCAGGTCGACAAGCCCCGCATCGCCGTACTCGGCGGGCTTATGCGATTCCGCCGCTTCTCCATCAAAGGGGCTTGAGGAATCAGCAAGGGTATACGGGTCGTGCGTCTGCGCACACCCACCCATGTGCGAACCAGCGGCGACACCAGCAGCAAGAACGATGGTTTGCAGTGCGCGTCTGAACATGGTTCTTCTCCAATAACTGGAATTCCCGGAGGAAGGAAGATATTAATAAAGGTTCCGCAAAGAATCTGAAAAATCAGGGTTTTATTCTTCAAAGTTAATGATGATCGAAGCCTCTGGCTTTGCAGCGGAATCGTCGCTTCCTTCTGTGATTCCAGTACTGTGGATGCCCGCCGAACGAAGAGATTCCATAGATTCCATGAAGATATCATGCACGTGTTTTGGTTCCTTCTCCAATGGAACAACCGGCAACCGGAAATTCCCAAAAAGATAAGCGTTGATGTGGGAGAATGATCTATTTGGATAATAGGTGTCCGTCAGGAGAATGGCAACGCAGCCAGGGATGTTACAGAGATCTTCCTCAGAAAGGCCCCTTGTCGCCTCGGCAAGAACGTTCTCCAATGTAGGTTCGACGCCAAAGCGACGAAGAAAGTCATAGTTCCCCAATGTAATTGCTGCACGAAAACGGGCAAGCAATTCATCATCAATCTCGTGAGAATGGGGTTTGGGATGGTTATGATATGGTATCGTGAGAAGATTTGGACACTTATCTTTTGCTTTCGTAATGAAGATGTTGTGTTTTGCTGCGAGTCGTTTATCAACACATACACGATCCCTTGTCCCGATGCCATATGTGCTCTCGCCAATGATTAGGAGTTTTTCCATTCTTGAAATGGAGGACTTCCATCGATGGGGATGGCATAAAGGAGTCCAACACGCTCGTAATCGAGCCGTGAGTAATCATAAAGTTTTTGATATAATCCACCCCCCTCTTCACGAGGAAGAATTATTCCTGTGATGTTGAAATCAGGCTCGAACACAGGGTAAATCTGGAATATCTCGTCTTGCGTTGTCATCGTCTCGAAAAAAGCGAATAAAGAAAATTTTACTCCTTCTTTTTCTTCGTCTTCTTGATCTCTTTCTCAAGATCGAGACGGTCAAGGAGCTCTTTGTAGCGGTTCCGGATCGTCACTTCCGTGACGCCGGCGACATCGGCGACCTCGCGCTGCGTTCGCTTCTCATTGTGGATGAGCGCGGACACGTAGAGCGCCGCTGCCGCGATGCCCGTCGGGCCGCGGCCGCTTGTCAGCTCCGCCTTCTGCGCCTCTTCGAGGACCTCGATTGCGCGGCTCTGCGTTTCCGCAGAGAGCTTGAGGCTTGAGGCGAATCTTGCGATGTAGTCTGCCGGGTTGCTTGGCAGAATCGTGATGCCAAGCTCGCGCGTCACAAAACGGTACGTGCGCCCAACTTCCTTCTTCTCGATGCCTGACGCTTCGGAGAGCTCGTCGAGCGTGCGCGGAACGTCATGGCGCCGGCAGGCCGCGTAGAGCGATCCTGCAACAACGCTTTCCATGCTACGCCCGCGGACAAGGCCGCGCTGCACGGCAAGCGTGTAGATGCGTGCTGCCTCTTCCTCGACACTCTTTGGGAGCTTCAGGTAGCTTGAGACGCGCTTGAGCTCCGCAAGGGCAAGCTTGAGGTTGCGCTCGATTGCGGTCGAGATGCGGTACTGCCACTTGCGCAGCCGGAAGAATTTGTTTTTGTCCTTGCTGTCGAGGCGATACAGGTCTGCTTTCTGTCCGACCTCCGTTCCAAGGCCTTGATCGTACTGTGTATATGTCATCGGCGCGCCGGTGCGGCGTCGCTTCTCTCCTTCCTCGCTGTCAAACTCGCGCCATTCCTGGTCGAAGTCGACCATCTTGTCCTCGACGACAAGGCCGCAGTCTTTACATATGACCTCGCCTTTGTCCTTGTTGTGGAACAAGTTGATGCCGGCGCATTCAGGACATTTCTTCACATATGTCATCATGGAAACCACCCTGGGCAAAGTTTTTGTACCCCTTTGCACCACCCAACGCATCCTCGAATAGGTATCCGAGTTACAATATATTTATAAATAGTATATTGAAGAAATATTTAAACATTTCGGTTTTAGGGTGGTATAAAAATAGACAGCTGGGAGGGAACAAACGTGGAAGGAAATAACAAAGATAACGAAAAAATAAGGCATATTCTTCCTATTCTTTGCTGTCCAAGCTGTAAATCATCCCTAAACTATAAAAAAGCGGAAAAAACCCTCTTTTGTCCTGCATGCAATGGGGAGTATCCTATCGTGAATGGCATTCCCAGATTCGTACCGCGATAAGCCTCTCTCTGCAGAAAACGATACCTGTTTTCGCAACGCTAAAGTAGAGTGCCATTCTCCCCGGTGTAATGACACTCTTGCAGAAGATAAAGCGTGCGTTTGCAACAGCAGGCATGTCGCTTGCGCTCTGGTCAGCGACACCCGACGAGCCTGCCCATGCGCAAGACATGGCAACATATCCAGACGGTGTCATTGGCGATGTCGATCCGGTTGCGCGCCTTGCCGTGCTTGGGACAAATGCCATCCTTCAGGGCACGATCTGCGGCATCGTCGGCGCTACGGAGAACCGGGATGGCTGGCGGGACATGGCGCAGTGCATGCTCGGCGCTGCCGTCCAATACACCGGTATGGAGATCGGCATGTACGACGTTCCCGCATTGCCCGGCTTTGCGCTTCGCATCGTCGAAACCGGAACGAGCATCATCGACAACACGCTCGATGGCCGCGGCATGCTCGATCGCCTCCACTACGAGATTGGACCGCTTCTGATAGAAGCCGACACGCGACGGCCTCAGATAAATCTTTACTGGAGGACGATACCCATTGCGGGCATCGTCGCAAATGCCATTGAAGGGTTTGATATCGATATTGAGCAGAGTCTCTCTAACCAGATGATCACCTTTGTACGCGAACGCCCTATGGATGCTGGTGATCCCCGCAATGGCCTGACGTCTGGAAACGTGATGCGGCTTGACCGCGGATCGTCCCCACGTCTTCAGGGCCATGAACGAACGCATGTATACCAGTATGCCCGCTTCCGGTTATTCCAGCACGCTGTCCCTGACATCCTTGCAGTTCTTGAGCGTGACCTGCACTTGCGCATCGGCGAAGATCTGCTCTTTGGCCTCATGACGCTGCCACAGATGGTTTGCCGCGCAGCTGATGGTGAGAGATGCGGCAGGCAATGGTATAACCTCATCGAAATTGAGGCGTACACGATGCAGACCGCGACATCCCCGTAAATCTATCGTCGATAAAGTCGTGACTCGAGCGGTGGCGTCGGAGAGACCTGCTGTCCACGCTGGAATTCCCGGAACTGCGCAGGGGTCATCTCATTGCCATTGAGCCCATCCATCGCAGGATCATAGAGGACCTCGCCTTCATGGTCCTCATCGATTGAACCATTCCCATTTCGGTCCCACCCATATATGAAGGGCTGCGATGCCATGCCCTCGTTGCCGACCAAACGAACTTCCATGTAATCCAGCCGTCCGTTTTCATCGCTATCAAATATCGCGGCGATGCCTCCCTGCACTGTGGCAAGATGCATGAGCCGTGGAGGGCATTCCTGCTCACGATTTCCCTGCCCTTGCGCATGTTCAGCCGTCGTTGTTGTCGCCTGCGTCGCCGCGCCGCAGCCCACGAGCGCCAGGTACATCGCTGGAATCGCTGCAGAAAGTGTTTTGTAGAGTCTCATGCTATCACCCTTACAAGGATATCTTTATGGAGATATAAATTTTGTCCCTTGATCATGCAAGCAGCGCCACGATCGCCGGGGCGGCCTTGAAGAAGATGAACAGGTTGAACGAGATGTTCGTGATGGAGTAAAAGATATTCTCAACCGTGCCAAAGCCGCCGACAAGTTGATAGAAGACAAGCTGGATCGCATTGTTGATCAGCGTTGCCGTCACGCCAACCGCTACAACGCTTCCGGGAAGGACGCTTGCGACGACTGCCATGATCGTGTAAAAACCGATCGTGAGCGGGATGTAGGAATTGAGATGGTTGTTGAAGAATTCGCTTGCAAGAAAGCCAAGGATCCCGGCAAAAAGCGCATACCAGAAGCCAAGCGTCACCGCGAGCGTGACAATCGTGAACGTGACAAGCTCGACCTCGATTGGCAGGTTCGCAAGCACGCGCTTGTAGAAGCGCACCACGATGCAAAAGAAGATGAAGACCAGGCAGACAAAAAGGTTTTTCACCGTCGCCGAATTGACAAGCAAGAGAAGAACTGCCGCGATGCCCGCCGTTGCGAGGATGTGCGTGATCGAAACGCTGCGGACGACGTCAGCAAGACCCGATATCCCCATTCTCTGCTGACGCAAAATAATGATATTTAAGGTTTCCGTCCAGAAAGAGAAAAGTTTATATGCCATCCTGGCAATGAACCTCTGATGAAAAGAGGTGTGACGCTAAGTTCGCTTGCTCTTTTGTTCTCTTTAGGATGTTCGACGCCGACGATGCATGAACACAAGACTGTGCCCGGCACTCGTCAGGTCCAGGAATCCTCACAAGCCGGGGAGAATCCATCAGAGGCATATGCACTTGTCGTTGTCGGATCATCGCGCGGCGAGCGCGGAGATGTCGACCAGATCGACAGGAACTGCTTCTTTCTCTCCGGCGTCCGGGGATACACCTCCATCCGCGAGATGGGCATCCCTGCAGAGCATATGCGCTTCCTGTACGACGACGGGCAGCCCGATTTTTCAGAGCCATTGGAGCATGACGATATCGCGTGCCTCCGGCGCGAGCAGTTTGGCCGCTATGACAACCGCGCAACGCAGGCGAACATTGAGGGCCAAATTGCGGAGCTTGGCCGGCTCGTCGATGACAATGACACGTTCATCCTTTACTTATCATCTCACGGAGCGCCTGATCTTGTTGAGATCCCTCATGATGTTTTGACGACGGCGGAGCTCGACTCTGCCCTCACCGCGGTCCATCCCGAGCGAGGGCTGTTCGTATTGGACGCCTGCTCCTCCGGCGGCTTTATCCGGAACATGAGGACGACGGGTTACGCGATGATATCCTCGACGCAGGCGACGACATTCGGGTGGCTTGACCGCCATTACGCGACAGGCGCTGGCGTCTTTGAGAACTTCACCGACTCCATGAGCGACACGGACATGGATGGACACGTCACGGTCCGCGAGGCGTTTGAGCGGACAAGAACCGAAAGCGAAGCGCATTGGGCGCATATCCAGAACTATCTCCGCACACGATACCAAGGCGTCCTTCTTGGAGGCTCTTCCATGACCCCGACGATACACATTCCAGAAGGCGCGTCGGAAGATTGGATATTCTATGCGTTTCCATAACGACGTCGACAGCGGCGGAAATGCCAAGGTGGGCAAGGCAATATTTAATAAAGGACAGGGAATTCTCAGCGCCCCATGCCGAGGTCGCATAACCTGGTATTGCGCCGGTCTTGAATACGCCTTCAGGTGAACCGGTTTCCGCAAGGATCTCCCGGTTCAAATCCGGGCCTCGGCGTTTTTCTTCCAGAAAAGCTAATATAGTTGCATACCCTAAAGAGCAAGTAAACAAGCAGAGGTGAAAGGATGGAATTTGGTATGATGGGCTGCCCCTCCATGGGGGGCTGGTACGGGATGTGGACGTTTAACAACATTCTTCTGACCCTCGCTCTTATCGGCGTCGTCGCCCTGATATGGCTTTGGGTCGCGAAGATGTACAAGGATGTCAGAAAGAAAAGATAGGCGCAAACGTGTTTTTTATTTCCTCATCACTACTACACCTTGTCCGATCAATCGACAAAGCGCATGTACGTGAACTCGGTATCGACCTCACGCAACCTATGCGCAATGCTGATGCTGCACAACTCGCCGTCTTGCGAATAGTCGGTCTTGAGCACTTCGATGTTGACAAGGCGGTGAAGGAACTTCCGCAGGCCACGAACCATGTCCGTGTAGTAAATATGTTTACTTAGCTCAAAATCGACCCGTATGCCCGGGCCGCCGTTGACATCATCAAGCAGAAGTCCGATCGGCTCATCATCAGAGAGCCGCGGAGGAAGGATGGTAACTGGAATGCCGACATAGTTGTCTATGTGGGTGATGCTATACCTTGACAGGCGCATATACGTGTGCCCATTCGCATCGAGGCGCTGGATAAGATGCCCTGGATTACTATCCGTCATTTGCTGCACTTCAAATGTGATCTTCTGATCAAGAAGCGACGACTCCGGGAGGCTCCCAAAGAAGCGAATCCTCTGAATAATATCCGTCTCCGTGGTCACGCTGGGCGTTAAGATTGTAAGGTCGCGCACACAAGGCCAGCTCTTTGGCGTCGATATCTGCGTGAGGAATCCTTCGACTGTCACTAGGATCATCTCCAGAGATGCGCGCGCTTCGTGCACCATGCGCTCATGCTGCCGTCCGTTGCGCGTGTGCGCTCGCAGTATTCGCGGAGATCACGGTACGCAGCCGCACGGTATGTTCTTTGAAGAGCTGGTTCTGTCTGTGGGTGCCAATGCACTTCTTCCGGATAGGTTGTGCTGCGGGACTCTGAAGACCCGCTTGCTGCGCGGTATGCTGTGAAGGTGTATCGCGTATTGTCATCTTGCCTGCGATATGCCGGCCGCAGAACAGTTCTTGGCGTATCGGCCTCATAGTCCTCATACGTGTAATGGATGAGGCTCGACGCGCGCTCATAGCGGGGACGGCTCACATATTCATGGTGGACACCGTTCGCGATGCAATCATGCACCAAACTGATCTCATACCACGTCGGGCCATCCCTCGCTGGATAGCGATGCAGGTGGGGCGGGCAGTAGCGATCGGCAAAGGTCTTCGGATTGAACTTCCATTCGTAGAACCATTCGAGGCTGCGCAGGGGACCAGAGCCATAACCATATCTCTGCCTAAAACCATATCGGCGATTGCAGTCACGAAGCTCGTCAAGATACTCATCACGATCGATGTCGCCATCATCATATTCATCTTCCGTGTCATCGATGCAGTCCTCGTAGTCATCCTTGTCCCAGACATCTGCATAGCGGTATCTTCGTTCATGGTCATAGACAGCGTCATGCTCATCATCAAGCGTCATGATGGGATCAATAGTCACCGACGCTGGCCGGGATGATCTCGCGCGGGAAAGCAAGTCAAGCTCGCCGTCATGCTCAATGATGTACGTCGCGGCCATGGCGAACGGCAGAGTGCTAACGAGAACCAGCAGGATAATGATAAGGGTATAGAGTCGTTTCATGTGCTCTGCCGCTTATGGCGGAAACAGCCCGTATTTAAACGTTACGCACGAAATGTTTGCAGTACAGCCTTATTCGACGTGGTCATCCGGATCGCCAAAACGGAGGTGATACTCAAGTTGTGCAGCAAGATTCGCTGGTGGAACAAGGGGGATGCGGACTGCTCCCACGTCGCTTCCCGGGCGATAGTCCTCGAATCGTTCGCAGGATCCATGCGCGTTTTGCGTGACGGCGTGGATGGCGTGGCACGCAGTCGATTCGTTCCAGATGCCGTAGGAATCATCGCCTTCGCTCATCGTCCCAAGCCGTGCGGAGCGCCATACGGGAATCCCGCGGACTTCCATGACGTAGTCGCATCCCTGATAGCATCTGGCCATGCCCGCCCACGGCGCGTTCTCTTCGCATTCCTGCCGCGTTTCTGCTACAAAACAGTTGCCTGGAAGCCCCTGGAGATCAGAAAGCTGCCCTTCGCTATCTGAGGACTCCCGCTCGATATATTCGTCGCGAAAGCCAAAGATAGAGTGTCCAAGTTCATGGACAACGATGGCCGGGTCGGTGTTCACATCGATGTAGGTGATGCCAAAGGGGATGTCACCCCCATTGGTGATGAGATGACAGATAGCACTATCATAGCGGGGATCCTGAGTGCCACGAAGGTCTTCTATTGCTGTGCAAGCCCTCGCCAGGATCTCCCCGAGGCGAACGTCACGACCGCAATACTCAAGAGCGAGCGAGCACCCATAGTCGGAGATCATCGGCCTCTCGCTCTGATAGACCCCGATACGGTCAAGGTTCATCTCATGAATATTCAACCCACGGAACAGGGAGAGACTTGCATTCGGACGGAAAAAATCATCCACAAAGATGACGATCGCCCGGTTCGGAAGATCACACGCGGCGGCCTGCTCGAGCGCATGCCACGTTGCGTCCTCGCCGCGCACAAACGGCTCAGAAGGCTCTTGCGATGCGGTCCAGAAATTGAAATTGTCCATGTTCGAGGCAAACGGCTCGTGCGCAAGGATGCCATGATCCTCCTGGTCGCAGTCGAGCGCATCACGGGTGCGCTCCTGCGTCTCGAGAAGGTCGTGGCCGACGCCGACGAAAACGACATTGATTCGGCGCTCGCGAAGGTCATTGTGGCCCGGAATTACTTCCTGGCACGTATTATAATTCTCGCCAAGCCGCGCGATGCGCTCGTCGATCGTCTCGACGACCTCGCGGTTGTAGTCACAGACCGGCTTATTTGCACAGCCGCTTGCTTGCGCCATGCAAAGCGAGGCATATGCCGCTGTAGTCAGTGTCTTGAGATTCCGAATAAGCCCCATGCGAGGAGAGAGAAGAATACTTATATATAAATGTTTCTATTTTTAACCACTATCTGGTAGTTAAAAATTGAGCTGTACACAAAGACCCCATCACCGGCCGGGTGCTGGCTTGCCGTCGATCTCGATGCCGTCAAGACGTCTCCAGGCATCCCGCGCATAATCAAGCTTCTCCTCGACGTTCGCATAGATCGTAAAAAGGATGTCACCCTTTTTGACGCGGTCTCCCACGTGGTGGTAAAGGTAGACTCCCGCCTCGTGCGTCTCCGGACATCCGGCAAGCCGCGCAATCTTGCTGATCGCTGAATTGTCGATGTGCGTGATCCTGCCGGACACCAAGCTTTGCACGTCGTGGCTGAGCTTGGCGGGCTTGAGGTCATCCGTC
>CAZRZZ010000045.1:0-3509 GCA_964604755.1 uncultured Methanosarcinales archaeon
AGGCGCAGGACTTCATCGACCGCATGAAGGTCATCGTCGAGGACAAGAGCCTCGACGAGATGTATAGACGCAAAATCAAAAGCCACGCGATGGAATGATTCTCTGCTCTTCGAAATCTATAGATAGTGCGATGGAATATTTTCACATTTTTCTTCCCACAAATCATATAAGCGCCTGCTTTGACTACCTCAAATATGCCGGAAAAATATCTTATAGACACCTGCGTGTGGAGAGATTTCTATGAAGATAGATTCAGTAAAACGGGAAATCCGCTCGGAGAACATGCAACTTCCTTATTCATGAAAATCATAAAAGCAAAAGATACCATCATCTTTTCAGAGTCGCTGGTCTGGGAACTGAAAAGAGATTATAATGAAAATGACATCAATGATCTGCTCCACCTCTTATTTACCAATAAGATCCTGCTCAGGATTGGAATCGCAAAGGAAGAATATAAAGAAGCAAAAAAGCTGGCGCAAGAACGGGACCTGCCTTTTGTTGATTGCCTTAACGCGATCCATGCAAGAAATCACAACGCAATACTCGTGTCTCAGGACGGCCATTTCTTTGAGAAACTCTCCGACATAACAAAACCGGTGAGACCCCAATGAGTTAACTGAATCTCTTTTCCAATTCCAGCATCAGTTCTTTGCTGACCTGCTCCCGTGTTTTCCGATTCTCTGCGTGCGTGGTCTTCTTCCCCGACCTGCCCCTGAATTTCAGGAACTCTTCAAGCAGATCCTCTGTGCTCAGCTCAGCGAGCTTATCACGGATGGCAGTCCTGATGAATTCAGTTCTCGTGCTATAGTTGTGTTTCTTGAGGTTTTTATCTATGTTCTGCAGCATACGCTCATCAAGTTTCAGGCTTATTGCTTCCATGAGAATACTTAGTATATACAAAGTATTATTTAAATGTTTTGCGCTAAATCTCCAAAAACGTCCCATCCGGTCCGGCGTTGATGATTCTTGTCTTACCGATGCGGTCTTCCTTGTGGAAATTCTCATGCAGGTGCCCGCAAAACACGTACCTCACCTTGTCCGTGTAGTTGCGGATGAATCCTGCATAATCCTTGTTGCCAACGTGCTCGCCATGCAGAATATCAAGCTTCGTGCCATAAGGTGGGCCGTGCAGGAGCAGTATACCAATATCATCCGGCCCCACCTTTTTAATCGCCTGCCTTGACCATGTGACGAAGCGAGGATCGTCTGTCGCAAACCCACCACCGCCATAGGACAGGAACACATGCTTCCCAATACGTATGGTATCCATGTGCAGGT
Source organism: uncultured Methanosarcinales archaeon (assembly GCA_964604755.1). Classification (GTDB taxonomy): domain Archaea; phylum Nanobdellota; class Nanobdellia; order Woesearchaeales; family UBA12501; genus CAZRZZ01. Next base: position 1,279 of record CAZRZZ010000045.1, read on the forward strand.
AGAGGAGGTTCGTCTTGCCCATGCAGTACTTCTTGACAAGGCTTGGTGCTTCATGGTTGCCAGGAAGGATGATACAGGGGACGCCAATCGCATCGATGTCGGAGAGCACCTTCTCTATCGCGACATCAAATATAGTGAAATCGCCCGTGCAGATAAGGTATTCTGCCTTCTTTTCCCATGCAAGCCTTGCGACCTTCTTGAGGTTCGCTGTGCCTGCGTGGTGGTCGGTGAACGCGACGATTCTCATGCATAAAGAAAGGAATGGCAGAAGATAAAAAGCTTGCGTGCCCTACCAATCGGCGGCGACTGCAAGCTCAGCTTCCTGCTGACCAGTCACAACTGCACCTTCATTCCAGTCTTCTGGCGGCACATACTCCGGAGGCACATGGTCCACGCCAGACGTTTCCACTACAGGAGCGCTATACGCTTGCCCTACAACAGCAGAATCCCCGCGCAAGAGAGCAGGTCCTTTGAGGACAATCGCTGCGATGAGGAAGAGGGCGACGACCGCGACGATGCCTGTATATTCATTGTCAGATAACCTCCACCACGCCGATGGCCCCATAGAGGATGCCCTCTTCTGGACCCGCTTTGAGGATCTGGATTTCTTTTCGCTTTTTTTTCGTGCCATAATCATGTTTCACCCTATGGTTCAGCGATAATCATCCGCACCGGAGCCGCTTATGCTCCATGTATAATACGTACCTGGTTGGTTCGTGAGATACCCCTGTTTGATTGCCGTCGCCTGTCCAGCAACATTCTCCTCCCCAAGAAGATCGCTGATATCCACTTCCATGGATGGAGGTGGCAAGACCAAGACAACAACTGTTACAATCGCGACTATCGCAATCATGCCGAGGATAATCAAGGATTTTCCAGGATTATCGCGAATAGCATGTACGGCGCGTGAAACTCCATGAGCTGCCCTTCGGGGGGCGCGCTTTGCCGCTCGCTGAGGGGGGGCTTTGCGCAGTGCCCGGAGCTCCTTTGCTGCAAAACGGCGTGGTGAACGTGAAAACCCTCCTAAAGAACGAACAGATTCTCGCCGAATTTTCACACCATCACCTCTTTATGAAAAAATACAAAGCCACTTTTTATTTATAAAATTTGTTGTTCACGATGAAGGGGCAAATCAATCTTGGTCATAGAGCTTTCCACATACGCCGCCACGCCGGTGACCATTCCAAGGACAATGGTTGTGGATGCTTCAGTAATCTTGCACCTATACACACCACCCATTGCTGCAGGTCGTGCCAGTGGGGCATACCGTGCCTGTCGATATATACCCTCCATCAGAGCGGCAAGATACCTGATTGACAAAACTTGTGCTGCCGCAAGAGTCCTGCAGCACAAGCTGACGAACAGATCCGTCGCGCAGCTGCTCATATGCTTCCACCCGGCCCTTCATGCGCGGATCGTCGCGAAAATCGCTGTCCGTGCACTTCCTAAAGCACGCCCCATTGTAGCAAAGCTCATCCGATGAGCAGAATGCAAAACGATGGTCTGCCCGGGCAGATGATGTGCAGACATAGTCAACAAGGTCGCTTGGCCCCGTACAACGATCATAATACCTATTCTCCTGCAAAGACCCATCGGCTGCCACCGTACGTGCATAGACCCATCCAGCATGGTGAGTGTTGACGCCCGCATCCGAATCATAGCAGCCCCACTTGCATGCGCCGTCATGACATATGTCACCGCTGCTGCAGGAAAAGTCATAGGACCCGATCTTATTGTCGCTTGTGCAGAAGAATTCCCGGACTGTCGTCGATGAACGGCAGGAGTCTGTTGCGGACTGTGATCCAAGCGTTGTGGTCCCCTTTATTGTCTTATCAGATCCATCAGTATCGCTGCAGGAGAGCAAAACAGCAGTGGATATCTCTGATGATGCCGAATAGTAAGTATAGACCGCTTCGCCGGCGATGTTCTGGCCAGATAGAAATGATGGAGAGAGGAGGATAATGACCGCAACGGATGCGACAATCGCAACAATACCCACCAGGATATGAGAGCCTAAGCGTACCATCTTATCACCTCTTGAAAAGGTTATAACCAAGCAAGTATATTAAATTTGAGGTGAGTCAAGACCACAAAAACAGAAAGCATGCGCCTGCCGGTCATGAAAATCTCTGATTTTCAGGCCAGTCAGGCACAGGCCGACGTACACCCCCAGCACAATCGAAAAAAAGATGGTATGCGCCTGCCGGGATTTGAACCCGGGTCACCACCTT
>CAZRZZ010000045.1:3609-9472 GCA_964604755.1 uncultured Methanosarcinales archaeon
AATCGAAAAAAAGATGGTATGCGCCTGCCGGGATTTGAACCCGGGTCACCACCTTTCTCGCGGCAGCTCTGCCTTGGGAGGGTGGTATCCTACCGCTAGACTACAAGCGCATACAACGAGTCACAAAGCAAGAACTTTTAAAGTTTGTCAAAGTTTTTCATAAATAATCAGCTGCAAGGGATCTCGCCCTCTCGAGCGTATCGATCCACTTCGCGATCTGGCGGCGCTTGTCGTTGTTTGTCGATGCTCCCGAGAGCTCATCGAGCATGCGTTTATGCCCCCTGATCTGCTCGTTGATAATCCGCGTGAGCTCCCGCTTCGAGGTGATCTTTCGCTCCTTGGTGAGGCGCAAAAGATGCCCATAAGCGATACTATTCTGCTGCCGAGCAGGTATGCTTTTCCGAATTGCATTAAGAAACGTCATCGTGATGTTTCAACTAAAACAGGGATATAAACCTTTCGACTAGTGAACTCTGTCCTGAATGTGCGGAAAAGCAGCTGTATTTAAGCATTCGGGTGAAGGAGATCATGGACGGTATCGAGGACGGCATCCACCCGATACTGCCCGTCGAATTGGACAAACCCCGCTGTCAGGGATGTATGACGGATGAGTTCTGCGATATCTGTGTCTGCAATGATGATGACAGATTTTTTGGACAGGCTAAGGTACTGCACAACACGGGAACCAAAAAGTTCTGCCCGCCGCTTTGGTGTTGCATCCCCCCAAAAAAGGCGGGTGTCGTACAGGACAAGATCATACGGTTTTGCGTGCGCATCGACAGTCAAGCGAGCCGTATCCAACTCCCACAGCATGCTTACCGCGTCATTAGTGTACATCACATGATACTTGTCTTCGAGACGCGCGACAAGATCCCGGTGAGGATCGCCATCTTCCGGCCCGCCAAAGAGAATGCGCTTCATGCAAAAAGAGAAGAGAAGGAAATATTAAAATAATGCGGTTTTAATGCGGTCTAACTGCACCCGCTTGTGACGCCGCAGTCATCGCAGATCGTGCATGTGCCATTCTGGCGCACGCGCATGCCACTGCAGGAGCCGCACTGCTCGCCCGTGTACCCCTTGTTCTTTGCGGCAAGCGTCTTAGGGTCGGCGCGCTTGTTGAATTCGCTAAGTTTCTTGTCGGGCTCAAGCAGCTCGTCATCGACCTTCTCGCGGCTGATGTCCGTCGGCCGCTCCTCGGGGATGACGTGCACAAGGTCGCGGCGGTTGAGATATTCATAGCCAAGCGAGCGGAAGACGAAGTCGAGGATGCTCGTCGAATTCTTGATTGCAGCATGGCCCTGCACGATGCCTGCCGGCTCGAAGCGCGTGAACGTGAACGAGTCGACGAATTCGTCAAGCGGCACGCCGTACTGGAGGGCCTTGCTCACGGCGACTGCAAAGCAGTTCAAGAGGCTCCGGTATGCTGCCCCTTCCTTGTACATGTCGACAAAGATCTCGCCAAGTTTCCCATCCTCATATTCCCCTGTCCGCAGGAAAACCTTGTGGCCGCCGACGATCGCCTCCTGCACAAAGCCTTTTCGCTTCGCCGGAAGCTTGCGGCGTTGCAACTGCTGTTGGATCGTCACATGGACCTTCTTTGCGTCCACCGTTTCATCGATCTCTTCTTCCGCATCAAGCAAAAGGAGCTCCGCTTCGCCGGAGACCGTGTTGAGCGGCTGGGAGAGCTTGCTGCCATCACGGTAGAGCGCAACACCCTTGAGCATGAGCTTCCAGCTGAGCATGTACGCGTCCTTGACATCTTCGACAGTCGCCTCGTGAGGCATGTTGATTGTCTTAGATATCGCCCCAGAGATGAATGGTTGGGTCGCAGCCATCATCCTGATGTGGCCTTCGGTCGCGATGAAACGCTGGCCGATCTTGCCGCATTTGCTTGCGCAATCGAAGACGGAGTAGTCTTCCTTGCGCAGGTGCGGTGCGCCCTCAAGAGTCATCGTTCCGCCGACATGCCCGTTTGCCTCTTCGACCTGCTCCCTTGTGAAACCAAGCGCGGCGAGCATATCAAACGAGGGGTCCTTAAGCTGTTCGCCGGTAAAACCAAGCGTCTTGCAGAATCCGTCCCCGAGGGTGTGCTTATTGAAGACAAATTTAATATCAAACGCGCCTGCCAGCTGATTTTCGATGACATCGAGCTTCTCTTGTGTGAATCCCTTCCCCCGAAGCGTGGTATGGTTGATGTGCGGCGCACCTTTGAGCGTGCCATACCCGAGGCAGTATCGGATGATACTATCAATCTGATCTCCTGTGTACCCGAGGCGTGAAAGCGCTGTCGGCACGCTTTGGTTGACGATCTTGAAGTATCCGCCGCCGGCAAGCTTCTTGTACTTGACAAGCGCGAAATCGGGCTCGACCCCCGTCGTGTCACAGTCCATCACAAGGCCGATCGTACCTGTCGGCGCAATGACAGTGACTTGTGCATTGCGAAACCCGTGCTTCTCGCCGCGCAGGAGCGCCTCATCCCAGCAGTCGCGTGCCGCCCGGAGCAGATCAGCAGGGCAGAACGTCGGGTCTATTCCTTGAGGTGTGACGGTGAGTCCTTCATATTCATACGTATTTGCATTGTGTGCGGCGCGGCGATGGTTCCGGATGACTCGCAGCATGCTCTGCCGGTTGTGCTCGTATCTTAGGAATGGACCTATCGCCTCCGCCATCTCTGCGCTTGTCGTATAGCTTTGTCCACAGAGTATCGCAGTGATTGCGCCGCAGATCGCGCGTCCCTTGTCGCTGTCGTAGGGCACGCCAAGGTTCATGAGAAGCGTCCCAAGGTTCGCAAACCCAAGGCCGAGCGTGCGGTATTCATAGCTCTTCCTTGCAATATCCGCGCTTGGGAATTGCGCCATAAGGACGCTGATCTCAAGCACGATCGTCCACAGGCGGCACGCATGGCGGAACGCCTTCGTGTCAAACACGCCCGTGTCCTTGTCGAAGAACTTCATGAGATTGATCGAAGCAAGATTACATGCGGTGTCATCAAGGAACATATATTCGCTGCACGGGTTGCTTGCGCGTATCGGCCCGTCATTTGGGCAGGTGTGCCATTCATTGATTGTTGTGTCGTACTGCACCCCGGGATCGGCGCTGCACCACGCGGCGTAGCCGATCTGGTCCCAGAGGTCGTTGGCACGGAGCGTCTTTGCGATGCCGCCGTCTGTCCGGCGCACAAGCCTCCAGTCCCCGTCCCTCCTAACTGCATCGATGAATGAATTTGGGATGCGCACGCTGTTGTTGCTGTTCTGGCCGCTCACCGTCTGGTACGCTTCGCTCTCGTAGTGCGTGTCCATGACGGGAAACGGCATCTTCGCGTGCCCCTGCTCGGCGAGCTTGAGCGATCGCTCGACATAGTTCATTGGGATCCTGGAGTCGAGCGCGCGCCTGACGGCCGCCTTGAGCTTTGCCGACTTTGCGATGCGCGTCGTCTTCTCCTCGATGGCGATGCGCATGATGTCATTGAGGAGTTTCTCACAGTTCTGTGATCCGCAGACCAGGCTTGCGACCTTCTGCTCCTCGCGGACTTTCCAGTTGATAATGTCCTCCACATCCGGGTGGTCAAGGTCAAGACAAACCATCTTCGCTGCGCGGCGAGTCGTGCCACCGCTTTTAATCGCCCCTGCGGCGACGTCGAAGATTTTCAGAAAGCTCATAAGCCCGGAGGATTTTCCGCCTCCGGAAAGGGACTCGCCCTTTGCGCGAAGCGAAGAGAAGTTCGAGCCCGTCCCCGAGCCGTACTTGAAGACGCGGGCTTCCCGCGTGACCAGATCAAAGATGCCGCCGGGATTGACAAGGTCGTCCTTGACGGACTGGATAAAGCATGCATGCGGCTGCGGATGCGTGTACGCATCGTCGCTTACGCAAAGCTGGCCCGTCGCTTGGTCAACATAATAGTGCCCCTGCGCCTGGCCCTTGATACCATATGCCAGGGCAAGCCCTGTGTTGAACCATTGCGGACTATTTGGCGCAGCAAACTGGTTGACAATCATATATTCGAGCTCATCCTCAAATGTATTGGCGTCTTTTTTGCTTGCGAAATAATCGTATTTTTCTCCCCAGTAGCGCCAGCAGCTGGCAAGGCGATGCGCAACTTGCCTGATGGACCTCTCCGGGCCGGTGACCACCTGGCCGGACTCAGTGCGAAGCTCATTGCCGTGCTCATCGTATTGGGGAACGCCTGTTTTTCGGAAGTATTTCTGCGCAAGAATGTCTGTTGCAACCTGGCTCCAGAATGACGGAACCTCCACCTCCTCAATCTCTGCGACAATCGAGCCGTCTGCACCCTTGATCACGGAGGATCGCTTCTCGAATAGGATGCCCTTGTAAATATCAGAACCCTCTTCTGTAAAAAGACGCGGAATCGCAAGTCCCGTGTGGACAATTGTTTCAGACTCCATCACCTATCACCTCATCTGTACGCGTAAAGCGTCTCCTTCCTCTTTGCACCGTCGCTTTGTCGTCACTTCAGAAAAACAACAAAACACAATATCTTGTGGTTGTTGGTTGACAAAAACACAACATCTTGTTATCCTGAACAAACGTCCGAGAACTATAAAAAGATTACGATGATGAATCATCTATGTTTAGAGAATGGAGAAAAGAAAACAAGACAACGAAAGCGCGACAAGAGCCAGCTCATGATACAGAAAAGATAGTTTCATCAGATTCATCCGATGGCGCGGCGGACATCGATGCAGTCCACGGAGTTTACGCCATCTATAGTGGCGATCTCGTTCTCAAGGTCTTCAGTGGATCCCTTATCCTCATCCATGATGAACGTGAGTTTGAGGCATTTGAGCCCAAACGCGACGGGCTCAATCTCTTCTTTTCCGACCTCTCCGCCAAACTCGGCAACCATGTGCCTTGCTTTTCCCTTTACCAAAGAAAAATCCGTGTCTACACCTTCAGGCATGATCTTGAGTGTGACGATAACGCTTGCCATGGTCGCTTCCTAATTGGGCCCGACAAAGCCGCACGCTGCACAGGTGTACTTCGCCACAATCGAGCGGCAATGCCCGCAGCGGATGATTTGCGTCTTGCCGCATTGCGGACAGGGGAACTTGGTGATACCCGTGAGGTTCGCGACTTTCTTTTTGCACGATGAACAACCCAATGCTTCTGCCATGGAGTGGTTGAGATTTACGAGTTGTTTATAAAGGTTTTGGGTGGGGATCGCTTGTGGCTGTCAATATGTACTTATACCCCCTGCTTATACCCCCACGGCAGCATGGACTTCGACCACGACAAGCGCATGGCGCTCACCAAGAAAGACAAGTCGCGCAAGGGAACGATCGATGCGGGGATCAAAGCGCTGTGCAATCTCATTAATAGCAAAAAGAACTATTATACCACAAGCTCCTGCTCCGGCCGGATCTTGCTGCTTGGCTTCTCAACGAGCAAAAAGAAGCACGAAACAAAATTCTTATATTGTACGCACGACGCGGCAGACACCAGGGAGATGATCCGGGCACTCCATGATACGGATGGGGAGGTGTGGTTCCGCACCGAGTGCTTTATCCTCCACGTCGTATGCCGCAATATCGGATATGCGGACGTGCTGCTTGGTTGCTGCCGCCAGCTTGGCCTTAAACGCACCGGCATCATCAGCATAGCCCCAAAGTTGACTGTCGAAATCATCAATCACCCGAGGATCGATGCACCATTGCGCACAAAAGAAGAGATTCTTGCCTCCGATGAGTATGTGCATTTCTTGGTCGCGCGCGGCAATGAGATGCTTAGGAAGAACCGTGAGATGATTGCGCGGCTCGAGAAGAAGATCTTCTCTCTTTGAAATGCCAGAAATCGCCAAATGCGCACTTTCCCGACTTTAGTCAGGAGTACTAAAAATTAACTATTA
>CAZRZZ010000046.1:0-9399 GCA_964604755.1 uncultured Methanosarcinales archaeon
TTAAATACGCTCTGCGTCCACAACCAGCACGAGCATGCTACCTCCAAATAAAAAGCAGGTTCTTGATTCGCTCTCGGCAATCGAGCGGCAGCTTCTGCCACAGCTGCGGAAAACGACGGACGTCCCAAAGCTTGCGACGCTTGCCGGGATGGACGAGGACTCCGTGCGTCGGGCATTGCTGTGGCTCTCGAACAAAGGCATCGTCTCGCTTGAAACAAGAAGCGAGGAGCAAGTTGATCTTGACGAGAACGGCAAGGCATACAAGAAGGATGGCCTGCCCGAGAGGATCATCCTCAAGTCTCTTGCCGGCGGCAAGAATTTCACGCTCAAGGAGCTCTCGCTCAAGACGGGACTTCCGGGCCCGGAGATGAGCGCATGCATCGGCGTCCTTAAGAGCAAGGCAGCGCTTGACATGATCAGGGATGACGCGAACAACCTCATCATGCGCCTCACCAAAGCGGGCGAAGATCTCGCCAAGAAAGAAACACGGGAAGAAAAATTTCTCAAGCATGACTTTCCGATACCGCTTGCTGGTCTTGCGCCAGAAGAGAAGGCCGTTGTCGAGAACCTCTCGCGCCGCAAATCCTGCATCAAGATTATACGACGAAAAGAGCTTGTCGTTGACATCCTCCCCTTCGGACACGAGATCCTCAAGGAGAAGCTCGACTTCAAAAACGTCGAGGATCAGCTGACCCCGGCGATGCTCGAGTCAGGGGAGTGGAAGAAAAAGCGTTTCCGAAGCTTTGACATCGAAAGCCCCGTGCCCCCGGTCACCGGCGGCAGACGGCATCCGTTCATCGAGGCATGCAACATCATCCGCGACATCTTCCTCGAGATGGGATTTGCGGAGATGAGCGGGCCGTGGGTCGAGACCGCGTTCTGGTGCATGGACAGCATGTGGATCCCGCAGGACCATCCCGCACGAGATGTCCAAGACACGTTCTTCCTTGGCATGAAAGGGGATCTTCCCGACACGAAGCTCGTGAAAAAAGTGAAGGAAGCGCATGAAACCGGAGCAGGCACCGGATCGACCGGGCATGGCGGCGCGTGGAGCGAAGATGTCGCAAGAGAGCTCATACTAAGAACACATACCACTGCGACGACGTTCCGCATGTTCGGCCTTGAGAAGCTCAACCACGACTGCAAGTACTTCTACGTCGGCAACAACTTCCGGAATGAAACAATAGACGCCACCCACCTGCCAGAATTCTGGCAGGCCGAAGGATTCATCATGGGGGCTAACCTCACCCTTGCGGACCTCATGGGATTCGTCAAGGAGTTCTACGCAAAACTTGGCATCACCAGGATCCGCTTCAAGCCGACGTACAACCCGTACACGGAGCCGAGCATGGAAGCGCACTACTATGATGAACAAAAAGGAAAATGGTACGCGCTCATCAACTCCGGCATCTTTCGCCCGGAGAGCCTTGCGCCGTTTGGCATCACCAAGAGCGTCATCGCGTGGGGCATGGGGGCAAGCCGCATCGCCGCGATCCTCAACGACAAGCGCAACCTCAAGGAGCTTGTCGGCGCGACATGCGACTTTGGCTGGATTGGCGAGCACGCGGCGCCGCAGAGGAGACTCTAATGGTCGTCGTCAACACGAAACAAAGCACGCTGAATCGTATCGTTGGCAAATCCATCTCTATTGAAGAGCTCGAGAAGGTCCTCTTCGACTTCGGCATGGAGCTTGAGAGCCATGAGGGCGATGACATCGCAATCGAGATCACCGCCGAGCGGTCCGACCTCGTTAGTGCGCACGGCATCGGACGCGCGCTCAAGGCGTACCTTGGCATAAAAAAAGGCATGCCTGTCTTTGACGTCACGCCAAGCGGTGTGAAGGTCATTGTCGACAAGAGCGTCGCCGACGTGCGCCCGTTCACCGTCGCCGCGGTTGTCAAAAACCTCCATCTCACCGACGATGACATCCGCGAGATCATCGCCGTGCAGGAGAAGATCCACCAGAGCTTTGCGCGAAGAAGACGCCGGGCGGCGATTGGCATTTATCCCCTTGATCCGATCACGCCGCCGATCAATTACCTTGCACTGCCGCCGGACAAGATCTCTTTCCAGCCGCTCGACGCGCAGGACAAGATGACGGCGACCCAGATCCTGACAGACCATCCGGCCGGAAAGGATTACGCGCACCTGCTCGACGGAAAAGATGCATATCCAATCTTTCGCGATGCGCAAGGTGAGATTCTCTCGATGCCGCCGATCATCAACTCCGAGAAGCTCGGCCGCGTCACGGAACATACGAAGGACATCTTCATCGAGTGCAGCGGATTCGACCTTGGCCTGCTCAAGACGATCCTCAACATTCTTGCCACGATGTTTGCCGACATGGGCGGCACAGTGCAAAGCGTCGATATCAAATACCAAGATGGGACAATCACGACGCCGGATCTCGCCCCAATCGAACGCACGGTGAGCCTCAAGAATGTCCGCGCACTGCTCGGCATCGATCTTGATGAGAAGCAGGTAAGCGACCTGCTCTTGCGCATGTTGTACAAGGTCGTATCCTCAAAAGGAGGCATCCTCACCGTGAGGATCCCGCGCATCCGCGCAGATGTCTGGCACGAGGTTGACATCATCGACGACGTCGCCCGCGCATATGGGTTCAACAACGTCGCGCCGACGTTTCCGAATATCATGACCGTCGCGGCGACGCTTCCGCTCTCCGACCTGAAGGAACAGCTTGCGCAGGCGATGGTCGGCCTTGGCTTTTTCGAGACGACGACGCTTGGCCTCACGAATGAAGAACATCAGTACAAGCGCATGGAACTTAAGGAAGAGCCACATATCACGATCAAGGACAGCGCCGAGAAAGGCTTCTCTATGGTCCGCGCATGGCTTCTTCCCGAGAACCTGCTCGCCTTGCACTATAACCGGCACCGCCCGTATCCGCAGCGCATCTTCGAGTGCGGCTTTGCCGTCGTCCCTGACAAGGATGCCGATGTCAAATCACGCAATGAGCTCAAGCTTTGCGCGCTCATCTGTGATCGGGCCGTCACATTCACGCATGCACGGCAGGCGCTTGACGCGGCGCTTCGCCCGCTTGGCCTTACTGTAAACATCAGGCGTACGGAGCATCCAAGCTTTCTTTCCGGCCGCGTGGGCCGCATCATTGTGAAAGGCATCGACTGTGGCATCATCGGCGAGATGCACCCAAAAGTGCTCGAGAACTGGGGCCTCACGGTGCCAACGGCTGGCTTTGAGATCAGCGTCGATGCGATCCTCTCCGTGCTCAAAAAGAAGCGATGAAATTTCTTGAATCGGAAGAATGAACCTACGCAGGGGTTCTTAGTCGATGCGCTCCTCTTCGAAATCCATCTCTTCCTCGGAATCGTCGTACTCCTCCTCGGGCGCTGTCTCACTCACCGGTGTCTTTGGAAGTGCCGCCTTGGCTGCTGATCCTTTCTCGACGACCTCGAGCTGGCCGAACTTTCCTGTCGAGAGCTGAAGCTCGCCCTGCCATTCGCTCACGTAGCCGTTTGTTATCTTGATCCTGTCGCCGGCATTGACCATGTCGACCTGCTCGTTCCAGAGCGTGACCTTGATCTTTCCGGTCTCATCCGACGCGATGCAGTTGCATACGCGGCCTTCCTTGCCGAACTTTGCGAACGTGCGCGGCTCTTCCTTGTCTTCGACCTTGAGCGTGATGTCAACCTTTCCTTGCCGTGCCTGAAGATCTTTCACATTCATCTAGACCACCCTGTCTATTGATGGAAGGTGCGACCAAGAAGAACTTTATAAATTTATTGAAGCAGGCATACTACCAGAACGGTTTCTCATACGGCTCCATCGCAGAATCGATCGCGTCCTTGCTCCAGCCGGTGCGCAAAAGATGCTCGCGGATGTCCCGCGTCGAGTATCCTTGCTTGATCTCATTCTCGATGAACTCGCGAAGCTCCGAGATCTTCTCTGCCCGTAGGGCCATGGCCTTCTGTGCGCCCTTGGCTTTGCCCTTCCTGAGGATGATGAGAAGCGTGATGAGAAACGAGGCGATGAGCGCAAAAAGGATTATCACAACGACCGCCGTGTTGCCAAGGATCGCGCCAGGCTCGATGCAGCACCGCAAGCCTCCGGCACGCATCTCGGCATTGCTTGCGCACGCGCGCACGGCTGGGCAGTAGCGCTCCTCAAACGTGCTGTCACATACGGGCATGCCCCCGGCTTGGACGAATTGGCTTGGAAGATAGTAAAACTCGCGTCCAGCTCCTCCGGTCTTGAGCATCTCGCAGGATGGCTCGCTCACGTGGCGCAGGAATGCATCGTAGCTTACGTACTGGATGACAAGATCCTCCGGGCCTTCATTTGCTGGCGTGTTGTCGCAGTAGATGCTCGCCGGGGAAGGATCAATATGAACGGTGCCGTCCTCTTTGAGGATGTCAAACGAGAGGAAGCTTCGCTCGCCGGTACGGATGAGAAAGCACATGTCTGCCCCATCCGCCGCGTACTGCGTGAGGGGGGAGGACGATACAAGTGCGCTCACCTGGCTCGTGACTGTCTTGATGTTGGGGATCTCTTCGGCTTGCGCTGCAGGAAAGGAGACGACAAAAAGCGCAAGAGCGATGACGCCGGCGAACAGGACCCCTTTTTTCATGAAGAGAAGAGTGCCTTAGAGACTATTAAAATCTTTGCGTCCCTGCACAAGGTCGCCGATGACCGAGGGCACGTCGGCAATCCGCACGCGCTTTTGTTCTGTCGTCTCACGGTCACGGATCGTGACGGACTTGTCACCAAGCGAGTCAAAGTCCACCGTCACGCAGTACGGGATCCCTATCTCATCCGCTCGTGCATAGCGCCGTCCGACGCTTCCGCTGCGGTCGTAGAAGCTTGAAAGCCCCGCATCCTTGAGTGCGGTGTGCAGAGATTGCGCTATGTCCGGGAGCCGGTCCTTGTTGACGAGCGGGAAGACGCCGGCCTTGTACGGCGCAAGCCTCGGGTGCAGATGCAGGACGATGTTTCCGCGCTTCTTGTCATCGTGGTACGCGTCAGTCAGCACGGTCAGGAAGACGCGGTCAAGGCCAAAGGTCGGCTCGATGATTCGGGGGATGATCTTTGTCTTGGAGGACTCATCAAAAACTTCCATCGACTTTTTCGAGTTTGCCTGATGGCAGGTGAGGTCATATTGGCCGCGGTTCGCGTTGCCGGCGACCTCCTTTGTCCCAAATGAAAACTTGTATTCGATATCAAATGTCGCCGACGAATAGTGGGAGAGCTCCGTCGCAAGGTGTTCGCGAAGTCGAAGGGCCTCTTTTTTGATGCCGATCGCGTCGAGCCATCGGAACTGCTCGGCAAGCCAGTACACATGCCATTCATCGCAGATCTTCTTGTCGATGAGCGCCTTGATCGTCGTATCCTCCTCCCGGTGTTTTTTTTCCTGGTTTTTCCTGGAGAGAAATGAGAAGGAAACCTTCTTGTGTGCATCCGAAAGAAACGGACAGTCTTTTTGGTCGGGGTGGATGAAGAACTCAAATTCCCCGATGTGGAATTCCCGGCAGCGGAACAGGAAGTCCCGCGGCGCTATCTCATTTCGGAACACGGAGCCGATGCAGGCGATGCCAAACGGGATCTGCACGCGCGAGGTTTCCATGATTGTTTTGAAGTTCACAAAGATGTTCTGGGCAAGCTCTCCTCTCAGGTACGCGATGGTCGTCGTTTCCTTCGACGCCCCGACGGGCACCTGGAACATGAGATTGAAGTCCTTCACCTCGGCGAAGTCCGATTTGCAGATGGGGCATTTGAGATTGCCTTCCTTGATGAGCTTGTTCACTTCCTTTGCGGACAGGCCTTCAGCGGGGACATTGAGCGCTTCCTCGATGAAATGGTCTGCGCGCTGGTCCGCCTTGCATTTCGTGCACGTGAGGATGAGGTCTCCAAAGTTATCGACGTGCCCGGATGCGTGCCAGACCTTCGGGTTGTTGATGATCGCCCCATCGATCCCGACGATGTCATCGCGCGAGTGGACAAAAAAGGACCACCAGTGCGCCTTGATGTTGTTGAACAGTTCGACACCAAGCGGCCCGTAGTCGAAGAATCCGGCATTGCCCCCGTAGACCTCCGAGTTTGCGTACACAAAGCCCTTCTTCTTGCAGAACGTCGCGATATCTCCTATAGTGATGCAGGGCTTTTCTTCCGTTTTGGCTTTTGCCGTTTTGTCTGCCATCAAGACCACGGTTGGCTCTGTCTGTTTATAAGAATTATGGTTGGGATGGTGTTTTACGCTTTTACAAGCCATGCGATCTCGTCGCTGTCAAGGCCAAGCTCGTCCGCGATGAGGCCGCAGTCCGGATGGTCCTTCTGGAACATCGCTTGAAGGTAGGGGATCGTGTCCCTGATTATGCGCTGTACAGAAGTGTGCAGCCTTGGCGCGATCTTCTCCGCGATCGCCTTTCTCTTTGTGAACTTCTGGTTTGCGATCCACAGATTGAGGATGCGCGTTGTTGGCTTGTACGTGACGAACTTTTTGTATTTCTCGTCCTTGGCGACTGCAACACCTGCAGAGAGGTACGCCTGAATGTACGCAAGGAACCGCCAGTGCTGCCAGCGCCGGATGCGGCGCTGCATGATGTCTGCCTGCGAGACAAAATCATATGCGCGCGCAAGATCTTCTGGCTTTCCATACTCGTGCGGGAGGTTCTCGTCGATCCAGAGAAGGATCTCGTCGAGGTCCATATCGATCTCTTCGAATGCGTCGATCGCGATGGCGGGGTCCGTCGTCTTGAACACGCGCGTGAGCGCATGATGGATTGTCTCCTCCTGGTTCCGGAAGCTGAGGGTGTCGATATGCTCTCGCGTTATCATCCTTGTTGTCATCGCGAGCGTCTGCAGGTCATTGATCGCGGCACGCAAGTCGCCTCCGGCGCGGCGGGCGAACGTCTTAAGATTATCATCCCTCACCATGATGCCTTCTGCTGCGGCGATGCGCGAAAGGACGGCCGCGATGCTTGGGTACGCAAGAGTCCTAAACTCGATGAGCTTTGATGCCTTGCGCAAGGTCTTGAGTTTCTGGTCGTATGGGTCGGTTGCCGTGCATAGGATGGGGTAGGGGCTTTTCTTGGCAAGGTCCGCAATCGTGCTTGCTGCGCCCCGATCTTTTGTGCCAGAGAGGCCGTCGATTTCATCAAGCAAGATGATCTTTCCTTTTGAGAAAAGCGACCTTTGGAAGAGCGCGCCGTCAAGGTGCCCATGCAGGCCCTCCTCATTGCGGACGTCGGATGCGTTGAGCTCGACAACTTCAAGGCCAAGCTCGTTTGCAAGCGCATAGACCGCGCACGTCTTGCCGGACCCGGTTGGCCCGTGGATGATTGCCGTCCTCCTCTCTTTTGGATTGTCTTTGATGAAGCGGCGCATCACCTCGATGGCAGCATCCTGGCCTTGAACCTGCGCTGGTGTTCTTGGCGCATAAGTGACGGTCCATGGTTTCATGGGGCGGTGCGCGGCAGCGGATTTTATTAATGTGATGTCTGGCGTGTCCGAAAAAGAAAGTTTTATATAAACAGGTTGGGAATATAACTATGTTAAAGGTAGGGATATGCGTATGATGCGCGCTACCAGTAAATAGGGGATATGATGGCCAAGGTGACAGAGGGGATGGACAAGGCTGACGAGATGGAGGATATTGGTGGTGTGTCAAACACGACTGTTGCAATCCTTCTCATACTCACCCTTCTTGTCTCTGTAATAGGGACATGGAGCGTCTTTCGTGATACGGATTCTGCGCAAAGCGACGGGGGGGCAGAGGGGATCCAGGGCGGCGCACCAGCGTTGATTGATGCAAGACCATCTCTTGACAGCATCGGCAATCCAAAGGAGACGGGGCGGGCCGCTCTCGATGTTCCGGAGGAGAGTGATGAATAGACTGCAAAAGCCCTTATCAAACAGGTATCTTGCTACGCTCTTGACCGCAGCGCTTGCGGTCTCTATCGGCTTGACACTGGTGAGTTTTGACCAGCTTGGCGGGTTTGCCTTGTTCACCGGGCATGCCGTGACGGACCAGTCAGATATGCCAGAAGACGGGGAGGGCATCGACGCGATTAGCGTTGATGACACCGGCCCTTTACCCGGTTCTTTGCAGGAGGGTGAGTCCGCTACCGGCGAGGAGAATCCCAACAGAAACGAATAGATTACGCTTCTCTTCGTATCATCTGCTTATTGGACATCCGCATTGGTTAAGTGCAATCAAAGATTAGGCTTATCTTTTGATGTGGACGAGCCTGAGCTTGAAATTGAGGTTCTTTCCGGCAAGCGGATGATTAAAGTCAAGGAAGACCTTGTTCTCCTCGATCCTGTCGATCCTTGCCATAATCGTCTGCCCTTCTGGCGAACGAAAGGAGAGGATTATGCCCGCCCGTGGTGATGGGTCTTTTGGGAGTTTGTCTTTTGGAAACGCACGCACAAGATTATCGTCCTGTTCGCCGTACCCATTCGCAGGCATGACTTTGATCTCTTTTTCCTCGCCGACGTTCATGCCGACGACTGCGTCATCGAATCCTTTGATAACCCTGCCCTCACCGAGGGTGAACTCGATTGGCTCGCGCTTCTCGGACGTGTCGAACACAATCCCATCATCGAATCTCCCGGTGTAATCAATCTTGACCGTGTCTCCTTTCTTTGCAGTCTTGGTGTCTGTTTGTGTTGCCTTCTTTTCTTTTTTTTCTGACATGGAATCACCAGGGGCAAGGGGCAGATTGATCGTATATAAATGTGCCTGTTACGAAGGCAGGCGCTTCGTTAGGGAAAATGATTTAAAGGGCAACGCTGATTGGGTATTACATGATCTTTTCGGTTGGAGAACTCATCGACGTCATCATCATGACTGTTGCGGTTGGCTTTATCTTCAAGGATACCTTTGTCCGGCCGCACGAAGGAAGGTTCGATCCGATCAAGGCCGCACAAGAGTCAAGCTTTTCTAAAACATGGAAAGACATGCGCTTTGCGATACTCCTCACAGCACCCGCAATCATCTTCCACGAGCTTGCGCACAAGCTTGTCGCGATCTCTTTTGGGCTTGCCGCGACATTCCATGCATCATACTCATTCCTTGCCATCGGCGTGGCCCTCAGGCTCCTTCACAGCCCTTTTCTCTTCTTTGTGCCAGGCTATGTGAGCCACGCGGCGACCGGGCACGTCGAGACATTGGCGATCGCGTTTGCCGGACCTCTTCTCAACCTTGTGCTCTGGGTTCTCGCTTCGCTTCTTTGTGCCTCCGTCACGATACAGAAAAGCTATCCAAAGGCATTGCCTGCGCTTTATCTTACCTCCCGCATCAACATGTTCCTCTTCTTCTTTAACATGCTGCCAGTCCCCCCATTTGATGGTTTTAGTGTTTTCTCAAGCCTTTACCATGTCGTCGGACCGATGCTTGGCTTATAGATCAGCTAGTACGATGCG
>CAZRZZ010000047.1:0-9358 GCA_964604755.1 uncultured Methanosarcinales archaeon
ATTCTATGGGACGCGGACAGGAGGTACGACGGACACGGGGGCGCTGGGATGTGGGCGCCCGGCAGGGTGATGCAGCGACTGTCACAGGGACGATTCTTCACTTCAACAGGCGCGGGTCGGTTGCAGAAGCTGATGTGCAAATAGACGGGGGCACAACAGAGACGCTCGCATTTGACTTTCTTGATCTTAAGGCGGGTACGCGTGTCCGGTTCACGCGCAGCTTTGATTCGACCCGGCCCCAGGGCGCCCGGGCGACAAATGTCAAAGTCATATCTTAACTCCTGATAAGTCCCGAAAACTTTAAATACTTCAAAACGGTCTTGTCTATGTTTATAGACCATAGCTATGAACTGAGGTGATGAAATGGCAAAAGTGAAGGGGAAGTTCCGGGCTGGAAACATCATGATCGGCAGAAGAGTATATCCTCTTGCGCCGATGAAGAAAGGGGAAGTTCTGAATCTGCCAGCGATTCGGGCAAACGAGTTCAATGTTGAGGGTGTACTTGTTTCAAACCCGAATGCCGCTGTTGGTAGTGCAGAGAGACCTGCACTGGATGCTTTTCGCCTTGATTCGAAGTACACAAGGAAACACACAAGGGTATAATTTTTCTCTTTTCTTTGTTCTACCTGTCCACAAAGACGTTGTGCTTCTCGTTTCCCTGAAGCTCGCTTAGGATTCTTCGAAAGATGAGCGCCACCGGGTCTGGCATGAGTTTCACTCTGGCCTTCATATCGGCGAAGCTCTCAAACTCCTTTTCTTTGCGGGCATCGAGTATCGCCTTGACGTGTTTCTTGCCAAGCCCGGGGAGGAGTTCAAGCTGGTGGATGCGGATCGTGACCGGCTGCGCCTTATTGAACCACTCTACATATCGCTGCTCGTTTTTCTTGACAAGGTCCATGGCGATGTGCTCAAGTTCGGCCTGCGCCGTCACCGTGAGCTTATCGAACGCAAGCTTGCCTTGGATATGATGGATCTTCTCCCGTTTCTCGACGCCGATGTAGACCATCTCATTTGGCTGCAAGAAAACGCCTTGCTTTGGCACGAGTTCAAGAAGGGTGAAATGGTCGCAGCCGACAGCTTGCGCTATGGGAGTCTTCTTATGGCTTGGCCGCTTATCAAACGGGTAGCCATGCTGCAAAAAGTCAAGCACAATCGCTTGTTCCTCGCGTGCGCGTCTCTGTCCCTGGTCCATCGTGCTGCACCCCTTTGGCGATCGTGATTATTGTGTTTTGACATAGTCAGCGACCGCATCAACGATTTTTTTGGAACTTTCCTGATTCACGGTGATGTTGTAACCGGAAAGGATAACTTTAAGCTCATCAACGCTTTTTGGCAGGGTATCCACGACTTTGACGATGTGTTCGGGCTTAAGGCGCGCAACGCCAAGCTCTGCAATCTTCTTTTGGAGCTCTTCGGCCTCTTTTGGCTTAAGAAGCGACATGCTATTGAGGTGCTCCTCCGTTTTGTTTGCACGGAAATTGAGCTCATTGTCGCGTTTCTTGATTTTCTCAAGCGAGTCGCGAAGCTCGCTCATCGTGATAGGTTCTTCATTGAGGATCTGGAGTGATACCATCCCTATGCCCTCCGCACATGCACCGGGTGCACGATGATCGTCTTCGCGACTCCGCCGTCCTTGAAGAGGACCTTGAGGCATTTGCCCTGCTTTCCCTGCACGATGCCGGATTTGCCGTGATAACGCGGGAAATACATCCCTTTCTGTACGGCCGGCTCTGCGGCGAAGACGACGCGCTCGCCTTGCTTGTACTCGGCAAAGTATCGTGTCGTGCTGATCTTTCCTTTTTCGCGCACGCTCTTTTGGAGCTTGTGCCTTGTTCGTCGGCGAAAACCGCCAATGCGTGTTACCATGTGAAAATCCCCCAATAGAGATTCTGCTATGCGTGTTTCGAACGAGTGAGGGTGGTATATAAAGGTTTTGTCAGTTTCGGCTCTGTCCTAAAAGTGAAATGAGGGGCACTGCTGCGCTCTGTCCGCATAGAAGGATGACGTGTTTTCCGAGGATCCGGTCTTTCAACGTGGAGCCCGTGCACGCCGCTTGGCAGCAGTGCCCCAGGATTTAGGACAGAGCCGTCAGTTTCCGGGAGGATAGTTTATAAATTGCTGTTCGGGCTGGTTCGTTGGTTTAGTACGTGTAAGCAGCTGAACCAAGGATATCATCCGATACCGGGCAATGATGGTCCAAATCGAAACTGCCAGTGGATGGTTCCCCAAGTGTAGGTGCTCATCTGATACAGTGCATTTCTTCCTGTGTATTGTTTAAAAAAATTCAAGAACTTGTCGGAAGCAAAACATCGATGTCTTGGATACATTTGCGCTTTTGCACATTATAAATAGCATACCCGCGAAGCTCATCTGTGCTCTCATCGCGCCGTTCAAAGACATCATCGCCGATATCTTTGAAATAGGAGGGGGTCGCTTTCCCAAAACGAATCTCGAGGTAATCTCCCTCCTTATCGTAATGAATGGACATCTTCTTTTTAGTCATTTTATGTTCCTCGTGTAATAAGCGGTTATGATAAAGCCATCGCCGTTTAAATACTTTACGGAGACCATAAGGTATCGCTTCTTTTGTTTGTTGAATGAATAATACCATCTGACGTTCTTATCATATGTGCTTTGCCGTATCGTCGATGGTCTTTTCATCGTTTGTTTTATCTCTTCTACATAGATGACTCGCGGATGCTCTTGCACGATATGTTTCCATCTCTCCATCGTTAGCCGGATTTGTCGTCCAGATGTATCTTGGTCACAAAGAGGTGGCTCATGGAGATTGCGTTGGCAGGCAACTCCAATATGTGTGTTTTGGTAAATTTTTCGAATGCATTTCAAAGAAAGAAGAAAATTTCTAATATTCTAGCTAAGCTTTTCGAGCTCCCTTCGCAGCCTTGATATCTCCGCATCGATCCTTTTGCAACGCGGATCGTCCTTAGGGTTTGGCGCCTCTTCGAGCAGCTCTTTTTCTGCAGGGCTTGCGACGTTAAAGTCCGACACATCATTCTCATCGGCGTCCCCAAAGTAAGCGGGTGAAGGGGTCTTTTCCTTCCAGGAAAGGCCAAACCACCCAAGCACGCTTGACAGACTAACCCTGGCAAGTGCTGGCTCGACACGCTCCAGCCATACTTCCAGGTGCGCATTCCACTTGCTGCGAAGCTCCCCGATGTTCTTATACTTCATGCGGGCAAGGGTGCGCGTGCGCAGGGAGGCGCTCATCTGCGATGCCGTGATAAAGAGGAGCATGGTCGCAGAGGCGATCTTAAGCAAGGTCCAACTGATATCGCCAAGGCTAAACCCAAAAAAGATGCTCTGTGCAAGGAGGCGCTGGCCGATGACGAGCGGATTGAACAGCGCGATTGTGCGCATCACGGCAGTCATTCCTTCTATTGGCACAAGCACGCCGGAGAAGAGCAGCAGGAGCATCGAAAATATGATCGCCGTGAGGGTCGCAGCCTCCCGCTCATGCAGCGCCGAGCCAATGAAGATGCCTATCGTGATGAACAGCACGGCGCTAAGTGCAAGGGACAGGAGCGTCGCAAGAAACGACGGGAAAATGGTGACATCAAAGAGCAATGACGCGATTCCAAGGAAGATGCCTGTCTGGACGGACACGACAGCGAACGCCGCGATGAGTATACCAAGGAGGAATGTTGATCCGCTTGTCGGACTGATCGAAGAGCGGAAGAACTCGCCGGCGCTCTTCTCCTCAACAACCATTGTTGTGGCAAGAAGCACACCAGTGACCATCAGGATGATCATGACAAGCGTCGGGAAGAGGTAGTTAAAGTGCGTTTTCTTGTCGGTGATCGGAGTGATCTTCGTATTGATTGGGTTGACAATCGTCGCGGCATCGCGGATCTCGATCGACGTGACGGAGTTTTTGATGCTGTCGAGCGATGCCTGCAGAATGTTGAGGTCATCAAGCGCTTTGGCAAGCGTGTCCCGGATATCCGCGCTTGACTGTGCGGCGCTCCTCTTTGCTATCTTTGCATCAGAGAGTTTTGCTGCTGCGGCTCCGACGACCCCCTCGACGCTTCCCATGAGCGAATTGATTTGTGTCTGCGTCTCTTCAAGATCGCGCCGATGCTTCTCAAAGTCGATTGCTGCGCCATGCAGTGCGCTGTCTATCTCTTCATCGGCGACGTCAAGCCGATCGAGGTTCTCCTCGAAGCGGACAATAAGATCATTTGCGTCGACGATCGTTGCGACCGTGATCGCATGCAGCATGCGGAACTGCTGTGCGACCTCTTCGGAGCGCATCTGGGCCGGATTTACGGACAAATCAATGGCATTGAGGCTCTCGATGATATGCTCCGATTGCTCGCGCAGCCGGTCGCTCTGTGTGAAGAGTTTCACGACGATGGGAACACGCAGGTTTATCTCCTCTTCAGCAGAGGAGAGCTTTGCGAGGATGTCTCCGGTGATCTTTTGGGCGATCTCGTCAGCCTTTGCATCGACAGTCGACGAGATGCTCTCAAGAATGGGATACACAAGGCCGACTTCCGAATAATCCGCATAAAACTCGATCGTCGCACCGGATTCGCCGACGTACTCTGGGATTACAACACAAACGTTTGTCGTGCGTCGCTTGACCGAGTCGATGCACGCCTCAACCATGGGCTGCCTCTCAACGGCAAATCCGCGTTCAAGAAGCTTGCCAAGAAGCGATTCGGTCAACGGGGAATACTCTTTGCTGAACACGCCGACAGTCATCGCAAAGTCATCCGTTCCGGAGAAGGCAAGCCCGACGAGGAGCACGAGCACCATCGGACCGATGACCATTGATAGCAAGGCGATGCGCTTACGCAGAAGGCGCGCAAGGTTCTTTTTTGCGATCATCAGTGCTTTCATCGCTGCACCTCGTAGACCGCCCTGATCGCGTCGCGCACGCTTGGCCGGTCCATCTGGATCGCTACTATCGTCTGTCCGGTCTGTTTGCAGACGTGCAACAGGTGGTGCAGGAGTGCCGATGCGTCATTTGCCTGGGTGACGAACCAGGGGCCCCGCATTCCGGCGCGCAAAAGGCCCGCTTTGCTCGTATAAAGGATGCCCGCGATGTCCTGATATTTTCCCTCACGCGTCTGGAGCATGATTTCTTTTGGGCCGTCGGCACGCTTGAGAAGATCATTCACGTGGAACGGGCCGATGATCGTTGCGTCGCGCAGCAGCGCGACCCTTGTGCACAGATTGCTTGCGTCATCGATCGAGCTTGTGGCAAGGATAATTGTCACCCCCGCTTTGCTGATGTGGGAGAGAAGCCCGAAGATCCGGCCGGCTTCCTTTTTGTCTAATCCGGACATCGGATCGTCAAGGAAGAGGACGGCTGGGTTGTGGATGAGGGCGCAGCCGATGTCAGCGCGTTTTCGGATGCCAGCAGAGAGGGCGAGGACGGGCATGTCCGCCCACGGCTCAAGCGTGCAGATCACCATGACTGTCGTGATGTTTTTCTTGAGTGTTTCCTCATCCAGATTCCAGAGGCGGCCAAAATAAGCAAGGTTCTCGCGGACGGTCAAGTCATCGCAAAGGGAAGGCCGCTGCGGACTAAACCCACACATATCCAGGATCGCCTTGGGGTGTTTGTCATAGGTGAGCCTTTGCGAGCCTCGCATGATATGCACGGAGCCATGGTCGGGTGAGGTACATCCGATCATAAGCTCAAGAAGCGTTGATTTTCCGGAGCCATTCTCACCGATGATCCCAAAAATCGAGCCCTTCGGGATGTTCAGGCTCACCCCTTTGAGCACCGTGCGTTCCCCCAGCGATTTGCTCACCGATCGCAGCTCGACAATCGGGGCAGAGCTATTGCTCATCCATATCCTTAGGCAAGAGTGTTTTAAAAATCTATATTATCATTGAGGGGTAGCACTTTCCTGGATGCCAGTAATGTGCACCGCCCTGCTGCAGCTGGAAAACCCATAGCGCCGTGATGTAGGGCTTGCGCTGACAAGCCCAACAAGATGCCCTCTTGCATAATTCACGACCGCAGCACCGCTCCAGCCACGTCCGAAATGTCGACGGATGCGGAACATGTCAATGTGGGTCCCTCCGTTCGTGGACACAATATCCGAATTCGAGAGCACGCTTGTGCGCTCTCTCCAATGCCGGTTGCTCTGGTATGCGATCACATCCAAATCCATGTCCTGGTATGGATCGCTGACATGGATATGGATGGGGTCAAAAAAATAGCTGTCCTCGATTTTGATGAGCGCAAGATCATATTCAGGGTGGCGGGCGAGAACGGATCTGATCCGCCGTTGACGCCGTTGATGCTCGATGAAGTGTCTGCGGGTCGGATCAACAAGAAACGTGTCGCGCACGGCGTGGTCAACCGTGAGCACAATTCCGTTGGTAAGGTAGAGCCCTGTCGTCGCATAGGAGGTATCGCGCTGCGGATGTTGGCAGTATACGGAAGCAAGATGGCCGGCGATCTGTGCATCATGTTCCTCCCGAGGATGCTCATCGTCTTGCAAAGCGATGATCTCCTCCAGTGCTCGTTCCTGCTCGCGTCTAAAACCGGCGTAGATATGCCACGGGGTGCGAGGCACTTCCTGATGTGCGCAGCCCGTGGCAAGGGCGGCAAGGGCAAGGGATGCTGTCCGCATAAAATCTCTTCTGCTGCTCATGAAAGAAGAAGCGCGCCTGTCTTGATAACTGTTTCGAAAACCTTCGTCTGTGGCGCCTAAGATGCAGGAACATTTATAAAGCAGTTGTTTTCTCGCCTGTCTTCAATGATACGCATCCTTGCGACATCACAACATACCGGCGGCGTCAATGCGATTGCGCCGGTCATCAGGCGCTTGCGTGGAGATGGGATTGATGTGCGCGTTGTTGCACATAAGACTTCAGAGAAGATATTTCTGCATCATGGCATCGCTCATGTGGCGGCTCAATCGTATGGCATCACGGACGTCTCGTCGGACTCCATGCACGCCGTGCTCGAAGAGGAAAAGCCGGACCTCGTCCTCACAGGACCGGACTGCCAGGATGCGGACAATCCGCATGTCATCGCGCAGTCCACCACACTTGCTGCAGGTGAGCGCGGTATTCCCACCCTGTGCGTCAACGATTTCTGGACGAACCGTGTACGGTATTTTAGCGACATGAATGATCCGGATGGTCGTTTCACGTTCTTGCCAGACAAGCTCACGACGATTGATGCGTATGCACGACGGATCCTGCTTGATGATGGTTTCCCCGAAGAGCGCATCGTTGTGACAGGCAATCCTCACTTTGATAGTCTCATCGAGGAGAAGGAGCGCTTCACCGTCCAGGATCGCCGGAGCGTCCGCAAGGACCTTGGTCTCCCCTTGGACGCATATGTGATTATGTTCGCCTCCCAGCCGATCGAGTTCCATTTTGGTGATAGCCTCGGATACACCGAGAAGACCGCGCTCATCGAGTGTCTGGACGCGGTTGGCAACCTTCAATCCAGCAGCCGGATTGCTGTGCTCGTCAAGCTCCATCCAGCTGAGAAGTGGGAGCCGCAGGCAAGCATCGCGCACAATTTCTTCTGTCCTACCGCCATCGACAAGGACTACCCGATACGGCGGGCGATTCTCGCCTCCGATATAATTGTCAGCCCCTATTCCACCGCACTCGTCGAATCGACCTACATGGACAAGCCGTCGGTTAGCCTCCAGCCGGGCCTTGCCGATACAGGAAAAGATTTCCTCGTCACGAACTATTTTGGTGTGACTGTGCCCGTGTACAAAAACGGCGAATTCCAGTGCGTACTTGATCGCCTCATGCACGATGACGCGTACCAGAAAGAGCTTGCCGGCAAGCGCGCGACGTTCCGGACCGACGGCAAAGCCACCGAGCGTGTCGTGGAGCTCGTGTATAATATGCTAAAACTTTAATATGCTAAAACTTTAAATACGGCATGTCATGTTCTCTATTCTATGGAATCCGATCTCGTTCCGCCGGAGCGCTATGAGGCGCTCAAGAAGGCAGGCCACATCAACGCGGCCTGCAGGGCATTTGGCGTCAAGCTTATCAAGCCAGGGGCTCGCGTCCTTGATGTCGTCGAACAAGTTGAGCAAAAGATCAGGGAGATGGGCGGTGACATCGCGTTTCCGGCTCAGATATCACTCAACGACGTGGCTGCGCACTATTGTCCGTCTGCTGGTGACAAGACGGTTTTCTCGGATGGGGATATCGTCAAGTTCGACATCGGCGTGCACGTGGAGGGGCATATCGCCGACGGTGCGACATGCGTGAACCTTGGCGACCATGAAGAGCTTGCTCAAGCCTCGCGCGAAGCGCTTGATGCGGCAATCCGCGTCGTGCGCGACGGAGCTCTCATCTGCGATGTCGGCCGCGCGATCCAGGACGTCGCCGAGCGTTTTGGGGTCAAGCCCGTGCGCAATCTCTGCGGCCATGGGCTTGCGCAATGGATCGTGCACGCATCGCCATCCATCCCGAATTATGATAATAATAACAAGACAGCGCTTCGCGCAGGGCAGCAGATCGCGATTGAGCCGTTCATGAGCTTGGGCGCCGGACTCATCTATGAGGAAGAGGACGCTGAAGTGTTCATGCTCACCTCCTCAAAGTCTGTCCGGAACATGCTCACGCGCAAAGTTCTCGACGAGATCAAAAAATTTCATGGCCTGCCCTTCACGCCGCGATGGTTGCTTGCGAAGTTCCCGAAGGCGCAGGTCGAATACGCACTGCGCGATCTTCTCAAGCAAGGATTATGCAAAAGCTACGGCCCGCTCGTCGATCGCGAGCATGGCTTTGTATCACAAAGCGAGCACTGCATGATCGTGCGCGACGGGAAGGCGGAAGTATTGACGGTGGAGCGGGAGTGAGGTGGTGTTAAGAAGAGGTGGGGTACTTGATTTTTGGAAAACATGGGGTTCAGAAAATTCGGTTGAAGCTTGAGCGGTCGCTTAAAGGAATGAGGGTGTTGCTTGAGGCAGGGAAGATTAAAGCGTTCAAGAAAGCGTTTGATGAATTTTGCCGGCGTCGACAGCAATTCTATGATAAAGACATCATACAAAAAGCCTCAAAGGGAGATTTTTCTGGACTTCGTGATACAAAAGTGAAGCATTTGTATACCGTACTCCACGAACTCTTTTACTCTGAGCTTAATGGATTCGACGGGGCGAAAGGAGCAATCAATGCCGCTATTGCGGCAGACGATCTGGAAGCGCTCAAACGTGCCTTTTCCTTTTTTGAAATGGCTTGGTTGGGTGAGGGTCTGCCATACGATCATAAAGGGCTGTTCTACTATATTGACCTCTTGACACGAATAAGCCTTGCATAGAAGCCTTCGTCTTGGATTCTTCACACCCTAATCTCACTAAACTTCACCTCTCTTTGTCTTCCTTTCTCCTGGTTC
>CAZRZZ010000048.1:0-9337 GCA_964604755.1 uncultured Methanosarcinales archaeon
GTCTTAATGTTGCTGTATCTTGTATCTGTGTAATCACCGATTTTTCCAGAGCGAAACATTTGTTCTATCCCGTTGATGCCATCTATGATGCTCCTCTTTGGCTTGAATCCGAGCATCTTTCTTATTTTTGTGAAATCAACGCGATAATTGCGCCTGTCTTCCTCCTTCTCTTCAGTCACGACTTCGACATCGGGGAAGACTTTTTTGATAATCCCGCCTATGTCTTTTATCTGAAAATTCATGTCATCTCCGCCGACATTGAAAATGTTTCCCCCAACATCCTCGGACGGCGACTCAAGCACGAGCACGAATGCATCGGCCACGTCCTCCACATGTACAAACGGCCTCCATTGATCCCCTCCAAATATCATAATCTTTTTTTCCGTGATCGCTTTGGCGGATAACAGATTGATCACGAGGTCGAATCTCATGCGGGGCGATGGCCCAAATACCGTGCCCAGGCGCAATATCGTCGGCTGAAAGCAGCGATCGGCCATCGCAAGCAAGGCCTTTTCCGCTTCTATCTTCATGCTCGCATAAAGGGACACGGGGTGGAGGGTGGACGTTTCTGTCAGTTTTTCAGACGGGTCGCTTGTTGCCCCATAGACGCTGCATGAAGATGCGTATATCATCTTGGCGATCTTCAGGTGCTTGCATACCCTTGCAATAGTCTCCGTGGCAAACAAATTTGTTTCCTGCGTCAATACCGGATCATGGCTGCATGCGGGATCCCCCACGACTTCTGCAAGATGGATGACGGCATCTATGTCGTGCATGACACGGACCACATCACCGATATGTTTTGTGTCCCCATTCACAATCTCAAGATTGGGATGATCCCCTATCTCCTTTGTCGATTCATCTCCATAGATGAACCTGTCAAGGATCTTAATCCCATACCCTTTTTGGAGGAGCTTTCTTGCTATGACGGATCCGATGTACCCCCCTCCTCCGATAAGCAGGACCTTCTGTACGATCCTGCTCGTTGTCGATCCGCCCCGTGTCAGGTAAGTTACCTCGCCCATGGAATTGCCATGGGGTGTCATTGAGCTGATGGCAAGATCGACAACCTCACCCTGCTCATTGAGAATTGGAATGTGGCGTATTCGCCTGTCCATGAGCATTGCGATCTCTTCTTCTGGCGTTGTGTCCTTTCCTGTTATTACCGATTTGTTCGCAAGATCACCAAGCCGCGCCTGAAGGCTCGTCCCGGCAAGGATTGCTCTTCGGATGTCCCCATCTGTCATGAGCGAAGAGAACCTGTTGTTCTCGTCGACAACGATGGCGACGCCCGAGCCGGTGATGTTCACCTTTTCGATGAGCTCTTCAAACGTATCGCTCTCCCGCAACAGGATGTCATTGAGATTGAACATCTTCGATGTACCCCGCTTTTTTTGCGACCTCTTTTATACCTTCTTGAAGCGTCGTTTTTGCTTCCCAGGAGAGGAGTTGTTGTGCCTTCTTCGCATCTGCGCACATCCTGCTGATCTTTGCCGTATCGGCATTGCCGGGATAGGAAAGCTCAATCTCCCTGCCAAGGATGCTTGCTATCGTTACGGCAAGCTTATATATCGTCGTTTCTTTTCCACTTCCGAGGTTTATCTTTTCGCCGACAGGCTTTTTTCTGATCGCAAGCTCGATTGCATTGCAGAGATCCTTCACATACACAAAATCCCTGCTGTCCTCTTTGCTTCCAAACATCTCAAGCCGTCCCTCTGCGGCTTGTATCGCATGTATCTTCCGCATCAAGGACGGAACAACGACGTTGTCCGGCTGGTCAGGCCCGTAGATGTTAAAAAACCTGAAGATGGTGACAGGGATGCCATATTTTTGGTGATAATATTCGCAATATTTTTCTGCTGTGTGCTTGCTTATCGCATACGGGCTTTTTGGATTGATCGGGTGATTCTCGTCCATTTTTTCCTGTTGTGGCTCGCCATATACCTGCGCTGTCGATGCGAAGATAAGGAGGTCGATGTCCGCATCCTTAATCGCATCAAGGAGATGTACTGTGCCACCGGCGTTGAGCAGGAGGTCTTCGCCGGGATACGCCACGCTTCTTGAGATGTCCGGATTTGCCGCAAGATGAATCACGATGTTTGGTTTGTTGTTCGCGATGAGCTCTTTGAGCGCTTTTTGATTCATCACATCATGAAAGCAGTTGAGTTTGATGTCAAAAGGGATCAACTCATAACCCCCGGCAGAGCGAAGGTGCTCCTTGAGGTGTTTTCCGATGAACCCCTCTGATCCTGTTATCAAAATTCTTTGGGACATCATGCTTCCTCGATTATTCGTCTGAATGTTTCTATGACATAGTGCACGTGTTCTTCTTGAAGACCATTTCCCATGGGCAGGTTGATCATCGATGCGGTCAGATGTTCGGCGGATGGATATGTCCCGTCAAACAAGTGCTTATGGTATCGCTGGCTGTGCACCGGCGGCCAGCATATCCTTGTGTCAATCCCGTTTTTGTTGAGCTTGGCTATGATCGCGTCCCGCCTTCCCTTGTCCGCCAATACTCCAAATAGCATATACGGGTGGGTGGACACGTAAGGAGGCACATGCTGAAATCCGACGACATCCGCAAGCCCTTCGATGTACATCCTTGCGAGCCTGCTTCGCAGCAAGATGTTGTCGTCGAGTTTCTTGAGCTGTTCTATCCCTATGGCCGACTGGATGTCTGTTATCCTGAAGTTGAGGCCAAAGCTGGCATGGTCATATTTTCCTTCCATCCCGTGATTGCGCACCATCACTATTTTCTTTGCAATCTCTTCGTCGTTGGTGAGAACGCACCCCCCTTCCGTTGTCGCTACGAGTTTTGCCATGTGGAAGCTAAAGACAGAGGTGTGGTCAAAACTTCCAAGGTTCCTGCCTTTATAGCGGGCGCCTATCGATTCGGCTGAATCCTGGATGAATACAATCCTTTTATCCTCCGCAAGGTCGTTGAACGCATCGATATCTACCGGCATCCCCGCGACGTCCACCGGCATCATGGCTTTTGTCTTTTTGGTGATCTTCTCTTGCACAAGATCTGGCGTCGTATTGAACGTATTCCTGTCGCAGTCGACAAGGATTGGTTTTGCTCCGACGGCGAGCACGGCGTTTATTGTAGCGATGAAGGTGTATGTCGGGACGATGACCTCATCGCCGGGGCAGATCCCATGCGCGATGAGCGCTGCGATGAGTGCGGAGGTCCCATTGTTCACGACAATGGCGTGCTTGCATCCTATTTTCCTTGCAAGCTCCTGCTCGAACTGTTGCGTGACCTTTCCCTGTGTCCACCATCCGGAGTCGATAACTTTTTTTGCCGCTGACATCTCTTCGTTGCCGACATTTGGGGGGGACCAGGGGACGTTCATGATAGTCATCTTTGCACCTTGTTATCACGATGTTTTCGTGCGGGGATGCCGATCATCACGGCGTTTGCTGAAACGTCTTTTGTGACGACTGCCCCTGCCCCTATGATAGAGTTCTCTCCGATCGTTCTTGTCTCCAGGATCTTCGCTCCCATCCCGATCGTCGAGTTCTTTCCGACGCGCACGTTCCCGGCAAGCACGGCGCCTGGCTGGATGAATGCCCCTTCTTCGATGACGCAGTCGTGGTCGACGATTGCTCCGGTATTCACGACGCAATTTTCCTTTATCACGACGCCGGGATTGATAATCGCCCCTGCCATGACCGTCGTTCCATCTCCAATCGTTGCAGATGAGGCGACGATCGCTTTTGGATGGATGGCCTTTGCGGTCCTGAATCGGAGCTCCTTTATCTTTTTGTCAAGCGCGGCCCTTTCCGACCGGAGGTTTGCCCCCAATCCAATGATAACCGAATCGAACGTGCCTCTTTTTTTAGGGTCGTCAAGATAGGTGTCATCGCCGAGGATGGGGATGCCCTGCAGGAGCGTCCATATGCGGGACCTGTCTTTATTGAGATAGCCAATTGCCTCTTTTGCCGCATCATGGCTTAGGATGTCTGCAATCACGCGTGCATGGGCCCCCGCGCCGATGATGAGCACTTTTTCTTTTGCTATGGTCATTCGAGCATATCCCATCGGAGGGGAGCTGGTTCTGGGACATCCTCTTTGAGCCTCTTCCCGATGATTCTTTTGATATTGTTGTCGACGGGCAGGATCCCTGTGCCGGTCCGCATCGCTTTTAGCATGTGCTCCTCGATGACAGTCCCTCTTTTCTGGTCGGCGATGACGAGGTATTTTCTCATCGTCGCATTCTTCTTTTCGACGTCCGTGATGTGTTTTTGTGCGGCGCCCATCGATGCCTCGATCTCACGGACTGCATGGATCCATTCCCGGAGTTCTTTTGGGTCAAGAGAGGAGGAGTGGTCAGGCCCCGTGAATGTTTTATCAAGTGTAAAATGCTTCTCGAGGACGACTGCACCAAGGGCAGTGGCGCCGATACTTGCAATGAACGTCGGGCTGTGGTCCGAAAGACCGACAAGAACATCGGGAAACTCTAGCTGGTACGTCTTCAAGACGTTGAGATGGACATCCTTTGCCAGAGTGGGATAGTTTGACGTGCATTGGAGAAGAACAAGCCTGTCTGCGAACCCCTCCGTCCGCGCGATATTCATGACCGCCCTGACATCCTCCATGTTGCCAAGGCCCGTTGAGATAATGATCGGCTTTCCTTTCTTTGCGACGTAGCGGAAGAAGAGATGATTTAAGAGCTCGATCGAGGCAAGTTTGAAGAGGGGAACGCCTATGGTTGCATCGAGAAAATCAACACTCTCATTGTCGTATGGTGTCGAGAAGAAGATGATGCCTTTTTTCTTGCAGTACCCTGCAATCTTCACCTGGTCTTCCTTGCTTGTCTCAAGCTTTTTGATCATGTCATAATAGCTCAGATCATCATCCGATCCGCTTGTTGCAAGCTGATACCCCGGTTTTTTTGTCCCTTTGTATTGGAGGTTGTCTGCGGTGAAGCTTTGGAACTTGATCGCATCTGCACCCGCCTCTTTTGCGGCATCGACAAGCCGATATGCCACCTCAAGAGAAGAGGTTGCTCCGATGCGATGAAGGTCATTTTTCTCAAGCACGTGGTTGACCCCTGCTTCAGCTATGATAAAGCAGGGTGCATCCTTAGAAATGACTTTATCGCCTATTTTGATTTGATGCATGCATACCCCCAAACTGCAGGAACCTCTCCGCAAATTTATAAAGTTTGTGGAACTTTAGGGTTCCCTTTCGGCATGCCTTGGGACAACCTGATAATGTTCACCAGCATGTCCAGCCGCCGTCGACCACGAGATTCGCGCCAGTCATATAAGCGGATGCGTCGCTGCACAAGAAGAGCATCGCTCCCTTGTATTCGTCGCGCCTTGCCATTCTTCCGAGCGGGACGCGTGCAGAATAATTTTCGACAAACCGGTTTGTCTGATTGACAGCATCCACGTCCCTGTCGATCTTGTCAAACCGCACACCTCCGGGGGTGAGCGTGTTGACGCGGATCCCATTCTTTCCCCAGTATGCGGCAAGGTATCGTGTCATGTTCAGGACCGCGCTTTTGCTTGCGGCATAGACAAGCGGGGTCCTGATGTTCGAGTCGGCATAGATGCGCTGATCCGGAGCGACATTCCCGTACGTGCTTGATATATTGACAATAACTCCGCCACTTCCTTGCCTGACCATCTGTGCGCCGACTGCCTGGGAGCACAGGAACATCCCAGTGCAGTTTACTGCCATAACTTTTTCCCAGTCCTCCAAGGGGAAGTCCTCCATCGGGGCAAAGAAATTTTTTGATTTTGTCGCTGCGTTGTTGACAAGGACATCCACATGGCCGAATTCGCGCACGGCAGTTTTCACAAGCTTCTCAACCTCGTCTTTTTTTGTGATATCGCAAGCAACACCAATAGATCGATTTCCGTATTTTTTTGTCATCTCCATGGCAAGACCGTCGCATGCTTCCTTGTTGATATCGACGATGACCACGTTCGCCCCTGCGCTGGCAAGGATGTCAACATATGTCGGACCGATGATGCCTACCCCTCCCGTGACGATAGCGGTCTTGCCGTAAAGCGAAAACAGATCGCAGATCTGTTTCTTGCCAGGTGCAATCATGCTCGCATGCCGATTGTTTTTTTCTTCTTTTCCGTTAAGCATCATCTCTGCAATATCAAATTCAAGCGGGGTGTCTATCATGAGGGACTGGTCTTCTGGCATCACGACACCGCGCATGCGACCGGTAAAATAGGTTCCTTTTTCCATAATGGTGTCCCGCCATGCGGCAAAGGCCCCGGAGTTCATCTGATATACCTTTGGCGCATCCTGCCTGCAGGTAACCGGGGATGCCGGCTTTTTTGACAGCTCAAGGTACCCGTCGTGATTCTGCTCGAGCATATTGAAGTACGGGTTATGGTGCGCTTCGCATACAGTCACGACGCTATCCGTGTCTGTCTTTTGCAGCTCTTCGACGCAACGCATGATGTCTTGGACGGTCCGGAAGGGAGCCGTGGGATCCAGATCGATGATAATATCAATCTTTTCTCCCTGCTCTTCAAGGAAGCGTATGGCGTGCTGGAGGGCGGGGATCTTGCTGATCTTGTCTCCCGCAAGTTCTGCGGGACGCAAGAACGGGACTTCTGCACCATATGCTCGTGCCGTTTCCGCGATCGCCGGATCGTCGGTGGAGATGATGATGCGCTTGATCATCGGGCATGATTTGAGCGTTTCGATGGAGTGGGCGATGAGCGGCTTTCCGCCCAGGGGCATGATGTTTTTCTTTGGGACGCCCTTGCTTCCTCCGCGGGCGCAAATGATGCCGATAATGGAGTAGTCGTTCATGGTGTCACCTGATTGCCGCTTTTGATCGCCGCTTTTTGCTTTGCTTCCAATATGATTTGGAGCGTCTTTGCGCCTTCCTCGAGGGGGATGCTCGTGCTCTTGTCTTCACGGAGACAGGAAAGAAAATGGGCAAGCTCCTCTTTGTACATGTCTTTTCCGTCCCGAATGGGGACGCAGTCGATTCGTTCTTGCTCGTCCGCACGATCAATCGTGATCGTCGCGTCCTGAAAGTTCCATATCAGTGTACCTTCTGTTCCCCGGATTTCGCAGCCTCGCCGGGGGGGTTTCTGGAAATAATTCAGGTGGATGCTCACTTGTGGGCCTTGCGTAAAGCGCAGCAGCAGATCGGCGCAGTCTTCTGCGTCCATCCGCAGGTCGCTTATTTTTGCCGTCAGTGCCGTGATGACGGCCGGCTCTCCAAAGAGGAGGCGCGCGTAATCGATCTCGTGGCTTAAATCGAGCAGCACCCCGCCGCCATCCGTTGTCCTGGTCCGAAAGTCATTCTGGTACGCCCTGTTTTTGTTCCATGCAGGAAGGTAACTTCCACAGAACAATGAAGCAGAGATTGGTCTTCCGATCCTTCCTGAATTAAGCATTTCCTTTATTTTTTGGATATCGGGATGGAACCGCAGGCAATAAGCAACAAATGTCGTCAGCCGCTTCTCCTTGCAGATGTTCATGAGCTCATCGATTCCTTCCTCCGTCGCGGATATCGGCTTCTCGATGAAAAGGGCACAGCCGGCCTTCGCTGCAGCAAGGGCGATTGGCATGTGCATCCCTGTCGGATTGCAGATAAAAACAGCGTCCGGTACGGGAGCTAGAGCTTCTTCAATATGGTAAAAAACTTTCGCATTGGCTCGTTTCTCGATCTCGGCGAGCTCCCTTTTTCGGGAGTGCAGTACGGATATTGTTGCATCGGGAACAAGCTCGAGCAGATGCTTCAAGTGACGGGACCCGATGGACCCGACGCCGGCAAAGAGCGCGTGAAAGGTCATGCGTATCTTCCTTTATCTTTATTATGCTTCGTTTTATTGTTTGTTGGGCGATGCAGCTCCATGACTTTCGCACGCGCGCTGATGCTCCACCCGTGTCGGTCGAAGGGCCATGATCCGCCAAGCGTGTCATCGATGAGCGTCATGATACCCCCTCCAAGGTCGCGTTTGAGGATTTTCTTGTAGAGGATTTCATAGGGAATGTAGTAGCTTCCGCTGAAGCGATTGATGATGAGGTCTGCTGCTCTTAATTTCTTTCGAAGACGATTTGGCGTGTACCAGCGAAGGTGTGTCGGATCCCAACCGACCCATCTCTTGCGCGGATTAAGCAGCTTTCGAAGGGCTCCCTCGATATAATAATTCGCACTTGCTTTATTCTGCGTCGTGATGATGAGGCGTCCGCGAGGCGAAAGAAGCCCCGAGATTTTGCGCAAAAATCCGATGTCATCCTCGATGTGCTCGATGACATCCTTTGCCAGGATCACATCAAATTGGCCAGGAATGGTCATTTGTGCCGCATCGCCGGTTTTGAAGACAATCTTCTTGTCGACACCAGCTCTTTTTGCGTGAAGTTTCGCGGCGTTCACCGCGTAAGGTGATATGTCACAGCCAATCCCCGTCGCGCCGCGCTTTGCCATGGCGATAGAGAAGTACCCGCCGCAGCAGCCGACATCGAGGAAGCGCTTTTCCCGAAGGTCCCCTGGGAGGAGGCGCAGGACCTCCTTTGCCTTGCGGCGATAATACGTGCTCTTATACTTGCGCACATATATCTGCAGGAATCTCTTCGGGTCCTTCTCGGTCAAATAAAATGGCTCATCGGTCATGTTTTCTCACGTGATGTATCGCTCAAGGTCGAAGGATATCTTTGATAAATCTTGCGGCATGTCCTCGATATACATCTTATGCCATATCTCGAATGCGACGGCGTTCCAGGCATGCGCGTAGCGCCAGAAATACCGTGGCGTCATCTCCCTGCCCAGGATCCTGCTAAAATAGTCTTTTCTGAAGTATCCTGAGCGTGTCGTTCCGGTGCCGCAGAGGACCTGTTTTGCGATCTCCCCGAACTCTCCCCTGAACCAGTAGTAATTGTTCATCGCAAATCCTTGTTTTTTCTTCTGGAGGACCTCGCGCGGAAGCATGTCCTTGACTGTCTGCTTGAGCACCCATTTGCTTTGGCCCTGGCGCAGCTTGAGGTTTGCTGGCAGCGTGAATGCGAATTCGACAAGCTCGTGGTCAAGAAACGGCACACGCCCTTCGATTGAGGCGGCCATCCCAAGGCGGTCGAAGCGGTCAAGAAGGTCGTCGGCAAGATAGCTTTTGATCTCCATGATGAGCGCCTGATGAAAGAAATCGATGTCATTGCGGAAGTAGGGGCGCACGATGTCCTCCATTGGAGCGACGCCATTAAAGACAGTGCTTGCCGTCGACTCTGCAAGATCCTCCGGGTGCACGACCTGCGGCGCGATCACGACGTAGTTCTTCTCCTTCTCCCCGCTTGTCGCAAGATAACGAAGAGCGCGCTTGATCTCGGACGATGAGGGCACGATGCGGC
>CAZRZZ010000049.1:0-9336 GCA_964604755.1 uncultured Methanosarcinales archaeon
TTTTCTGGCAGGTATGGAGAGAAATTCGCTTTTCCTGCATGAGCCGCGGGCTTCCAATGAGAAACTCGTCGCGGCCGATATTTCCGCTCACACCTTTCCCCTCGATGTTTGCAAACGATGATACGCGACGCGTCCCGATCCCTTTTTCCTTCGCGCAATCGACGACGGCTCTGGCGAGGGGGTGCTCGGAGAGCGCCTCAAGGCTTGCGCTAAGCGCAAGGGTATCCGTCTCCGATCCGGTTAACGCGACGATGTCCGTGACTTTTGGCTTCCCTTCCGTAAGCGTTCCTGTTTTGTCGAAGAGGACGGCATCGATCTTCTTTGCGCGCTCCAATGACTCGCCGTTCTTGATGAGGATCCCTCGGCGCGCACCCATGCCCGTGCCGACCATGATCGCCGTCGGTGTCGCAAGCCCAAGCGAGCATGGGCAGGCGATGACAAGCACGGCGACGGCGGGGATGATGCTTCGCAGCACGTCGCCGGTGAAGAAATACCAGACAAACGCGCTCAGGAGGCTTGCTGCGATGACGAA
The DNA here is from genome assembly GCA_964604755.1 of uncultured Methanosarcinales archaeon. Taxonomy (GTDB): domain Archaea; phylum Nanobdellota; class Nanobdellia; order Woesearchaeales; family UBA12501; genus CAZRZZ01. The sequence continues at coordinate 533 of CAZRZZ010000049.1, forward strand.
GGGGACAAACATGCCGGAGACGCGGTCGGCGAGCTTCTGGATCGGTGCTTTTGTCGTCTGCGCATCATTGACCATGCGCATGATCTGGCCAAGCATCGTCTCGGATCCGACCTTTGTCGCCTTGAATGTGATTGCCCCATTGATGTTGAGCGTCGCGGCAAAGACCCCATCACCCTCTTGTTTTGTCACGGGAATGCTCTCTCCCGTGAGCATCGCCTCATCGATGCTCGTCTTTCCGTTGACTATCGTTCCATCAACAGGGACCTTCTCGCCAGGACGGACGAGGACCACATCACCTGGCTTGACTTGCTCGATGGGGATATCTTTTTCCTCGCCGTCCACGATGATGCGGGCGCTTTTTGCGCCAAGCTGCATGAGCCTCTCGATTGCCTTGCTTGCCTGGCCGCGGCTTTTTGCCTCAAAGTATCGGCCAAGCAGAACGAGCGCGGCGATCACGGCTCCCGTCTCAAAATAGAGATGGTCGGTGCCGGCTGCCAAGGCCCAGACGCTAAAACCGATTGCAGAGAGCGTCCCTATGGAAACGAGAGTGTCCATGTTCGCGGCGCCCTGCCTTGCAAGCCGGAACATGTTAAGATGGAATTCTTTTCCGATGATGAGCACGACGAGGCTGCCAAGGATGGCCTGCACCCAGATGCTAGCATTGATGCCTGCGACAGCAAAAGGGAGGTCGGTCTTGGACATCGCAAGGATGAGCGGCGGAACGGAGAAGAGAATTGCGGTCAATGCGCGCTTCTTTGCGGCAAAGAGCCCAGCAAGGCCATTCTTCTTCGCTCCTTTCTCCGGGATGCTGTAGCCGTTCTTCCTGATCGCTGCTTTGATCTGATTTTCCGTGCATGGCTCATCGAACTCAATGCTTGCCTGGCCTGTTGCGAAATTCACGCTTGCGCTTTGCACGCCGGGGATCTTTCGAAGCGTCCTCTCATTGCGCACGGCGCACGAGGCGCAATGCATGCCTCCAATTTGGATCGTGGTCGTCTTCATCTGTTCACCATAATACTTTCTAATATACTTTCTAATACTTTCATTACCATTGTACTTTGTAGTTTCCAAGGGATTCGATCTCTTTTTTGATCGCGGCCTTGTCGAGCTTTCCTTCGTGCTCGACGATGACTCTTCCCGTTTTGTAGTCTGCGGTGCATGATCGCACACCGTCTTGCTCGTTGCAGATATCTTCAATGAGCGCCTTGCACGACGGGCAATGCGTTCCGGTGACGTGAAATGCCGTTTTCATAGTTCTCCCTTCCTCTTATGCGATGATGAATTCTCCCATCTTTGATCCCATGCTGCACGTGAAGATGCTCGTTCCTTTCTTTGTCGGCGTGAACCGAAGCGTTGTCTTCCCAAGGTCGAGCCGGTGCGCGACCCCATAATCGGGAATCACGATTGTCCCCATGCACCCGCGGATGGGTATTGTCGTTTCAATCTCCATCTCAACAGGGATGTCCTTTTTTATCCGGAATACGCGCTGCGAATAGCCTTGCTCTGTCACTCGCATGGAGAGTTTCTGCACATCGCAGGATGTCACCGCCGGATCGCACGGTTTCTCTTCCTGGGTGTCTTCATACCTTGCCGAAGCGTCGTTTGGCACGACGATGAATCCGGCGCCGCGCGTCGTCATGCCCATCGTGCAGCTAAATGCGATGTTGCCTGCCTGTGCCGGGGTGAAACGGATGACCTTGACCTTGTCGCGTGGAAGGTATTCTGTTATGCCAAGCGACGGCGCAGTGATGACTTGTGCACAGCCCTGCGCATTGCGCCCATCAATCCTCCACTCGACAGGGATTCCTTGCTTGATCGTGAACCGGTGGGGACTGTACCCAAGGCCGTCCACGCGCATCTCGACGACTTGTACCTCATTGGCTGCCTGCGAAGGGAGAGCGGATGAGGGGATGTCCAGCACGCCCATCGTGGTGAGGGGGCTTCCTGCCAGCGCAAGGCCGTTTCCCATGCTCCATATGCCGACTGCGATTGCGAGGACCGCTGCGGATTTTGTGATATACCTCTTGAATGTCCCTGTTGAGAAGCTTGTCACAGCTCCAAGGGATGCAAGGGCTGGCAGCGTTCCGAGCGAGAAGACAAGCATGGTGAGCGCGCCCGTCACGATGTCGCCTCTGCTGAGAACATAGAGCTGCAATGCCTGCGTAAAGCCGCACGGAAGGAAGAACGTACCGGCGCCAAGCATGAAAGGGAGGGATTGCCGCTCTTTTCCACTCTTGTCATAAATCCAGTGTGCAAGGGCCTTTGGCATCCGCAGCTGGAATTTCTTTGCCCAAGGGAAGATGCCAAGCAGCTGCACGCCAAGAAGGACCATGATAATACTTGCGATGATCGTCAATATCCCGGTGATCTTTGGCGAAAGAGCAAGGCTTGAGCCAATCGCCCCAATAAGACCACCAAAGAAGGTGTACGATAGTATGCGCCCGATATTGAACTGGGCATGGACGCTGAATTTGCGCATCCCCGTCAGGTTCGGGTGCCGCTCGTTGTACGCCGCTGTGGCGCTGACAAGTAAACCCCCGGTGACGGCAAGGCATGTCGATAACGATGCGACGATGCCGACAAGAAACACGATGCCAAGCGTCATGCTGTCGGAGACGCCGACGTCGGGAAAGATGCTGAATCGCTTGAGAACAAAATAAACACCGGCAAGGATGAGCGCGATCGCCGCAATTTCTATATACTCTTTTTTTGTCTTGGGCGTCATGACGGGCACATCGTCATCTCCCGTGATTGTGTACCCACTGTCTGTTAGGGCTTGCTGGAGCTCTCCAAGGTCAAGGTTTTGCGCACTTGTCACCTGTGCAGTTCCTTTTGCAGCATTGACCTGTACATCCTTAATGTGCGGGATTTTTTTGAGCTTGCGCTCAATGAGCACTTCACAGCTCTGGCATGTCATGCCGTGGATCTTGAGTTCCGTTGTCCTCAACTGCCCGTTCTTTTCTGCTTCGTCCATGAAGTCACTTTTTGACATACAGTCAGAATCTGTAACCTCTTAAATAACTTGTGTGAAACCAGTTTCATCGCGCGGTCATCACACGGGGTGCGCTATTTGAGGATGATGATGTTCGTCATGCCGCGGCGCTTGCGGTCGATAGCTTTCTTTGCCTCAAGCTTATCCAGAAGACGTGTCATCTGCACTTTTGACAGCCCAAGCTCCCTCATCAGGTCGCTTTGGTACATCGAGCCATCGTGTGATTGGAGAAGGTCGACTACCCTTTTCTCGCTCTCGTCGAGCTTTGTCCTGTCAAGTACCTGTTTCTTCGCCGCCGCTTCCTGAGGTGCGAACAAGAGGTACGCGCCCGCGCCAAGAACAAGAAATGCAATCCCGAACGCAATCAGGAGGAACCAGGAGCTCTTGTTTTCATGCGCGGGGCACATCTGCATCGTCAGGTTCGGGTCGGCCTCGACTGCCTCACACAGGAACGCGCCCTGGCGATCCGTATCTATCTTTACATAGACAAGGAGACCAAGCAGGATGACGGCAAGACCGATGAGTGCTATGCCGATTTGTTTTGCCTTCATCTGCAGCCCCTTTTTTTCTCTTATCGTTTGAAAAGCTCTTTGAATGCCGACGTGTGCCGGAAAAGCGGGCACGCAAGCGCAGCCGCATAGACGAGCGCAACAAGCACAAGCGCGCTGATATAAATATTCACCGGATTCTTGATCGCGTAAAGCGCATAGGACGCGAACGAGAACCACAATACTGCCTCGACGCCGGCAAAGAACCAGTCTTTTGTTTCCATACCTTCCACCTCATCTGATTTTATTTGATTGTAGTGTGAATCCTTTCATCAGGAGCGAATTGCTAACGACGCTGACACTCGAGAACGCCATCGCTGCGCCAGCAATGACGGGACTAAGAAGCCAGCCCGTGAACGGGTAGAGGATACCAGCGGCTATCGGGATGCCAAGCATGTTGTACGCAAACGCCCAGAACAGGTTTTGCCTGATCTTGCGCATCGCATAGCGGGACAAGTCCATTGCGATGACGACATCGCGCAGGTCGTCCTTGATGAGCACAATGTCCCCCGACTCGATCGCCACGTCCGTCCCTGATCCGATCGCGATGCCGATGTCCGCCTGCGTGAGCGCCGGCGCGTCATTGATGCCGTCACCGACCATCGCGACAGTCTTTCCCTCTGCCTGCAAAGACTTGATTCTCTTTGCCTTGTCCGCCGGCAGTACCTGGGCAAGCACGCGGTCGATGCCGACCTGCCTTGCGATCGCCTCGCCCGTGCGCTTGTTGTCGCCGGTGATCATGTCAAGGCCCATGTCGTGCAGGCGCTTGACAGCATCTTTCGAGTGCTCCTTAAGCGTGTCGGCAACTGCAATAAGGCCAGCAAGTTTCTTGTCCACGATGAGCAGCATCACGGTCTTTCCCTGCTCCTCGAGCCTTGTGACCGTGCGTTCCGTGTCACGAAGGGACACTCCAAGCTGCGCTGCAAGCGCGCGATTGCCAAGGTGTGTTATCTTTTTTTGATACTTCGCCTTGACCCCCTTGCCGGTGATAGAATCAAACGAGCTTGGCTCCGGGACCTTGATGCGCATCTCTTTTGCCTTGTTCATGATCGCCTCGCCAAGAGGGTGTTCGCTTCGCTTCTCCGCGATTGCGGCAAGCTTGAGCACTTCCTTTTCGGAAAGCTTGCTTTGCGCGATGATGTCGGTAACCTGGGGCTTGCCCTTCGTGAGCGTGCCCGTCTTATCAAAGACGATCGAGCTGATCTTATGCGTCTCCTGCAGGGCCTTCGCGTTCTTGAAGAGGATGCCATGCTCCGCGCCAAGGCCGGTACCTACCATGATCGCCGTCGGCGTCGCAAGCCCAAGCGCGCACGGGCACGCGATGATAAGGACAGTGATGATGATTGTTAACGCGAAGAGGAATCCCATGCCAAGCGCATACCACGCGATCGCCGCGAGGACGCCGATGACCAGTACTGCGGGCACGAAATAATACGATACCTTGTCGGCAAGCTCCTGGATCGGCGCCTTGCTCGCCTGCGCCTCTTCGACGAGTTTGATGATCTGCGCGAGCGCCGTCTCGGAGCCGACCTTTGTCGCCTTGAACTGGAAGGATCCGGTCTTGTTGATCGTCGCGCCGATGACGCTGTCTCCTTTGGTCTTCTCCACAGGGATGCTCTCCCCGGTGATCATCGACTCATCGACGCTTGAATGGCCGTTGATGACAATGCCATCGACCGGGATCTTCTCGCCGGGCTTGACGACCACAATGTCCCCGACGCGGACGTCCTCGATTGGTATCTTCATCTCCTTCTTGTTTCGGATCACCGTGGCTGTCTTTGCGGCAAGGCCAAGCAGCCTCTTGATCGCGGCGCTTGTTTTCCCTTTCGCGATAGCTTCGAGATACTTGCCAAGCAGGATAAATGTGATCAGGAATGCGGCGACCTCGAAATAAAGATCATCCATCCCAAACCCCTCAATGCCCCGGAGGATCTGGACGCTCGCAAATATGCTATACCCATACGCTGCGCCGACGCCAAGCGCAACTAAGCTATCCATGTTCGGATTGAAGTGCACAAGAAGGGACCGGAATCCTCGCGTAAAGAACAGGTATCCTGCAACCATGACCGGCGTTGAGAGGGCAAGCTGAAACAGGATCATCCCCGTATGGCTTAGCTCCGGAAGCGGGATACCAACAATCGGGCCCATCACAACGACGAACAGGGGGAGGCTTAAGACAAAGGAGATCCAAAACTTGATCCGGTACGAGCGGACCTCTGCTTCCTGCTCCTCTTGCTGCACATCCTTTCCCACTCCACGGCTTGCGGCATATCCGGCGTTCCTGATTGCCTTGATGAGCCGCTTCACGCTCGTCTTCGACGGGTTGAATCCGACCCTCGCTTCTGACGACGCGAAACGGACATCCACAGCATCAACGCCCGCTTCACCCTCAAGCGCCTTTTGCACGATCATCGCGCAGTGCTCACTTGCCATGCCCTTGACAAAGAGAGTGATCACCTCTTTGGCGGCCGTCGAGTAGCCAAGCTTCCTGATTGTCTCTTTGAAGCGATTTTCATCTGCTTTGCTCGGATCATAGCGGATCGTCGCCTGCTCTGTGGCAAAGTTCACGCTGACAGACTCGACTCCGTCGATCTTCTTCAGCGAGCGCTCAAGCTTCGCCACGCACGATGCGCAATGCATTCCTTTAATCTTGAGGATTGTTGTTTTATCTGCCATTCGTTTCACAATGCCTCTGCAGAAACAAAAATAAAAAATATACTCAATCATGCATACTTATTATACACCCACGCGAGTGCGTACAGGAACACAAAGCTCCACACGGCTGCCTCGATCATGCCGGCGATGATGCCGCCAAAGCTGAGTGTATAGAACATGTGCCAGTCCATCATCCGCTCCGCGGCCCTTGTGTAAACACCAAGTTTCGCGGCGATGCTCAAAAGCAGCATACAAGCCGCTGACACGCCAGCGCCCGCATATCCAAGCGCGAGCTCATTGAGTTTTTCCTTCACCATTGGTCACCTCTTTTCTTCCATCGTTGGTTTATTGCTTTGCTTCCCATCACCTCTTTTTCGCCTCACCGGTGCACACACAATAATGCGTATAGTAGCGGTCGACGTGCGTCTCCACGTGCTTGAGCAGGTCTTCTACGTTCGGATCGACGGTATAGATGCGCTGCTTTCCCTGGATGTGGTTGTTGACAAAACCAAGCTCCTTGAGTTTGGCAAGGCTATGGGAGATCGTACTCTGCTTCTTCCTGAGCGTGCGGCAAAGCTCGGTCACATTGCGCGGCTCACGCCGCAGCTCTTTGAGGATGCCAAGCTTCGTCTCATCGCTTAACGTGCCAAAGAACATCTTGTATGTATTGTATATCATATGAATATGAAATGATATTTTTTATTTAAATCTTTGCTTCGGGGCGACGGGGACTCATCGTCCAAAGAGATAAATAGGACAGCACCCATAAGAACCGCATGAGTATCAATGTCAGGAAGCTCGACGGGACGATGCAGCCCTACAGCCAGGAGAAACTCCGCCGTTCCCTTTTGCGTGCGGGCGCGGACAGGAAAACGACCAATGCGATCCTTGCGAAGGTCGATCGGATCATCTATGAGGGAATCCCGACCAAGGAGCTTTTTCGCTTCGTCTTCAAGGAGTTCAAGAAACGCTATACTCACCTTTCCGCACGCTACGACATCAAGAACGCTATCCTGCGGCTTGGGCCTGCCGGATTCGCGTTCGAGCACCTTGTCGCCGGGGTATTTGAGAGGAAAGGCTATGTGGTCACGACAAACCAGCACGTCAAAGGGAATCTCATCGACCATGAGATCGACGTGGTCGCGACAAAGGGCGAGCAATTTTTTATGGTCGAATGCAAGCACCACATGCGCCCTTGGGAAGGATGCAGCATCCAGACCGCCCTTTATGTGCGTGCACGCTTTTTGGATGTAAACAAAACCTTTACCTTATCAATACTTGCCACAAACACGAAATTCTCTCCTCAAGTCCTCACGTATGCTGGGGGCGTTGGTATCCGGCTGATGGGCTGGAACTATCCCAAAGATGATAGCCTTGAGCAAAACGTCACCCGTTTTCGGCTCTACCCGGTCACGATGCTTCCCGCTCTTGACATGGCGATGACAAAGAGGCTTCTTGACCGGCATATCGTCTTGCTGCACACGCTAAGCGAAATGGAAGAGCAGCAGATCGCAGGGCTTCTTGATATCCCCACGGCAAAAGCGAGAGAAATTCTTCGACAGGCGCGTGACCTGTGCGAGCACAAGAAGCCGGAGTAGAAGACGTTATCTAACATCGAATATAGCAATACAGCACAAACTTTTTATATGTTTGGCGGTTTGGGCACGGCAAGGGGAATAGACGCAAGAAGTGATAGCGTGCTTCTCCAGCTACGCAAACGACAATCATGACCTGGTGATACGATGACAATGGATGAACAAAAAGACATAGAGGAGAATAGTAGTCCCTCTTCCTCAGGTGCCGTGCCAGAGCAGAAGAAAGCATCCACGGCGACACGAAAACCTGCGCTCAAGCCGCATGCTCCGCAAAAACATGCTGCACAAACCGTCGAGACGTCGCATGGGGTGGCGCACGAAGAAAAGAGGCCTGAAAAGAAAGGGCACGAAGAGCCCAAAAAGGATGCGGCAAAACACGAAATAAACTATCCAGGCAAATCCCCAGAGGAACAAAAACAAGCGGCACCCGCTGTAGCGCATGGCGAGCACACGTTACACCCTGCGCCGCACCAGGAGCAGGAGCTCCAACGGACGCCCATGAGCAGCGGTGCCGGAAAAGCAAGCCCTGATTATTGGAAGATCGCCGCTGCAATCCTTGGCGTCGCTCTTGTTATCACGCTTTTTGCGCAGAACACGGGTTCGGATGCGCCGTCACCGCCGTCGGTGCCAGCAGCACCAACTCAACAGGGCGAGGATGCTGCAGCGCCGACGCAGGGTACCCCGCAGCTTGCCGACACGAGCAGGGATCCGACCGTAACGCTTACCGTCCTCACTGATCCAGGCTGTGCATCCTGCGACACAAGCCAGGTCGTCTCCGTGCTTACAGGACAGGTCTTCCCGAAGACGACGGTGAGGACAGTCGATATCGACTCTACCGAAGGACAAGCGCTTGTGGAGAAATACAAGATCAACGCAATCCCTGCATACATCTACGAAAAGGATGTCAAGGAGAGCGCGAACTTCGCCGCCGTCACTGAAGTGATGCTCGACAAGGGCGATGTGTACCCTGTCTCTTATACACATCTCCGAGCCCACGAGACTAGGCATGATCTC
>CAZRZZ010000050.1:0-6978 GCA_964604755.1 uncultured Methanosarcinales archaeon
ACAAGCAAAGAGATCCTCTCCTCTGGGATACGATTCGTTCCAAAGCAGCGCACAAGGATGGAAACCGGATCGGCTACGCCAATCGCGTAGGAGAGCTGCACCTCGCATCTGTCGGCAAGGCCTGCTGCGACGATATTCTTTGCGATATAACGTGCAGCATATGCGGCGCTCCGATCCACTTTTGATGGATCCTTTCCAGAGAATGCGCCGCCGCCGTGGCTGCCATGCCCGCCATACGTATCGACGATGATCTTGCGTCCGGTGAGGCCTGCGTCTCCGACAGGGCCTCCGACGACAAATCGTCCCGTCGGGTTGATGTGGTACTTGGTGTTCTCATCGACCCACGCGCCGCAGACAGGCTTGACGACTTTGCTTATCATATCCTGTGTGATCGTCACGTGATCGACCTCCGGACCGTGCTGCGTCGAGATGACAACCGTGTCGATGCGCAGCGGCCTTTCATCCTGATATTCGACAGTGACCTGGCTTTTTGCGTCCGGCCGCAGATAGGGAATCTCCTTTGTACGGCGAAGCCCGTCAAGGCGACGCAAAAGCTTGTGCGCAAGACTAATCGAAAGCGGCATGAATTCCGGCGTCTCGTTTGTCGCATAGCCAAACATGAGGCCCTGATCGCCTGCCCCCTGCTCTTTGTGAAGCCCCTCGCCCTCCGTGACACCCTGGCTGATGTCGGGGCTTTGCCTGCTTATGGCGCTAAGAACTGCGCAGGAGTCCGCATCGAAGCCAAAGCTTGGATCATCATAACCTATCTCCTTGATTGTCCGTCGCACAACATCCTGATAGTCAATGATAGCCGTCGTCGTGATCTCCCCGGCGAGCACGACCATGCCTGTCTTGGTAAGCGTCTCACAGGCGACTCGCGCCTTTGGATCCTGTTCAAGGGCCGCATCCAGGATCGCGTCGCTGATCTGGTCGCACATCTTGTCCGGGTGTCCGGCGCTGACACTCTCGCTTGTGAAGAAGTATTGTCCTTTCATTGTATCACCCTCTCAAGTCGATGATGGGGTGACCAAAGCGATATATAAAAAGTTAATTGTACTGGATAGTCAGATAGGAATAGATTTGGCACCCGCTCTCCTGAGAAGAAACATAAATGGCGATAATAAAATGATAATACAAAAATAGGTAGTCTACTGGTCGCGCCAGGCAAGAAATCCGATGACGATGAGATTCACAAGCGGAATGACTGCAAGGATCGCGATCCAGCCCGGATAGTCCCTCCGTTCTGCGATCAGCCACAGCCACCAAATGACGATCCCCATCGCTGCGATCCAGCCGACAAAGGGGACGAAGTTCACACCGAGCGCCACGAGGAACCACCACCAGTCGACTTGCGCGATCTGGGTCATCAGATACATGTTCGCGAACGGGATCCACGCAAGCCATGGGTTTTCTGTCCCGGTCTTCTTCGCGATAGTCTGAAGCGCGAGCGCGAAATATACGTAGGCCGCGATCATGACAAAAAAACCAAACCCTCCCATCCAGCCAAGCATGCCCGGCATACCATACACCATACCTACACCTCTGATCTTTGCTTCGTCCGTTTACGCAAACAAAGTATAAAAGCTTTTGGAAAGGGAGAAGTGAAAAGATGGAAAGAAATACATTTAAACGACGATAGCACTATAGCACTAACATCAGATGGTGGAACAGATGACGGAAGTAACAATCAAGCTCAATGGTGCGAAGCTTTCGGGATCACTCGAAACCCCAAGCGATGCGGTTGGTATCGTCGTGTTCGCGCATGGCAGCGGATCGAGCCGCCATAGCCCAAGAAACAATTTTGTCGCGCAGGAACTTCGGAAAGCAAGGCTTGCGACGCTCCTTTTTGATCTTCTCACCGAAAAAGAAGATGAAGTTTATGAGACGCGCTTTGACATTGGCCTTCTCACAAAACGCCTCGTCGCCGTGACACGATGGCTTGCCACGCAGAACATCACGCTTCCAATCGGGTATTTTGGAGCGAGCACGGGCGCCGCCGCCGCGCTTGACGCCGCAGCAGAGCTTGACGACAAGGTCAAAGCGGTCGTTTCAAGGGGAGGAAGGCCGGATCTTGCAACACGCCTTGAGCGCGTGACCGCAGCGACGCTTCTTATCGTAGGCGAAGAGGACAAGGCGGTCATCGGCATGAACAAGGAGGCCAAGCGGCGCCTGCATTGCAAAAATAAGATTGAGATCGTGCCGGGCGCAACCCACCTGTTCGAAGAGCCGGGGACGCTTGAGACGGTCGCAAAGATTGCAGCGGGATGGTTCACGACACATCTTAAATGACTGTAAATAACTGATAGCAATTTTCGGATTGTCGCAAACACAAAATTTATAAAAAAACTGTTCTCGCCAACTGACCGTGATACCCATGGCCGAAAAACTGGAAGCGATCATTCTTGACTGGGCGGGCACGACAATGGATCATGGCTGCTATGCGCCGGCAGTAGTATTTCAGCAAGTCTTTGAAGCTGCGGGCGTGCCAATCAGCATAGAAGAGGCCCGAGCGCCCATGGGCGCGCACAAAAAGGTGCACATACGCAAAATAACCCAGCTTCCGGAAGTCCAGAAACGATGGCGCGACACGCATGGCCGGGAGCCTTGTGAGGAAGACGTCGAGAAGATGTTTGAACAGTTCGTCCCTGCGCAGATGGCATGTCTTGCCGATTATGCGGACCTTATCCCGGGAACGCTCGACGCAATAAAAGAGTTTAGGAACATGGGTTTGAAAATTGGTTCGACGACCGGATATACCGGAGACATGATGAAGATTCTCCTTGCAGAGGCTCAAAAACGCGGATATACCCCGGATGTCTCTGTCTGTTCGACAGGGCATTATGCAGTACGAAATAAGGACACGTACGACTACGGACACATCCGCGGGATTGGAGCGGACTGGAATATCAGCCGCCCGCTGCCCCACATGTGCAATCTGAATGCAGCGTTATTGGGGGTCTCAAAGCCATACCTCTGCGTCAAGGTCGGGGACACGATTCCCGATATTGAGGAAGGACGGAATGCAGGCATGTGGACGATTGGTCTTGCCATAACCGGAAATGAGATGGGCCTTCGCGAAGAAGAGATACGAAACCTACCACCGGATGAGTATGAGCGAAGAAAACAAAACGCATATTATCGCATGTACTACGCGGGCGCAGACGTTATCGTTGACGGCATCGAGAAGGTTCCTCGCGCTCTTACCAAAATAATGGATATGGCTCTCGAGTCAGGAGCCTGGCCTTAACGCGGCGCTTGACAACAGCACCCATAAGACTCAGGACAGAGTCCAAAAAAGATTACCGCTTCGCTTTGAGCATGCTTCCAAGCGTGTTGATGTGCACATCCAGGTCTTTCTGGATTGCCTTGTAGACAGCCTCACAGCGCCTCTCTTTTGCGATCTTCGCATCCTTGATCGCATGCTTCTCGAGGAACCAGGCTAACCTGCTCATATCTGTCAGAAGACGTGCATTGTTGTACTCGCAATTTTTGAGCATCAAATCACCTCTCGTTGTAGTGTGAGTGATAAGCATCTGAGGCTATTTAAGCGTTTTGTTAAGGAAATCGTTTTCTCACAATTACCGCGTCAAGAACCACCCATTTTCGGGGGGTGGCGTGATTGATTGGATAAAATGACGGGTGGTTCTTGAGCGTGCTCAGAAATCGCAAAAATCAATAGACTATTGGCGATTTCTGCACATTATTCGCTCAACATCTTTGATCTCTTTTGGGATGGTGCTGGTGAGCACGCGATGGCCTTTTGCGGTCACAAGCACATCGTCTTCAATGCGGATCCCGATATTGTGGAATCTCTTTGGCATATCCTTGCGCGGCCGGAGATATATACCTGGCTCGATCGTGATGACCATACCCGGCTCGAGCGTGCGCAGCTTCTTCTTAGATGTGCGAAGGCCCGGGTCGTGCACGTCGATTCCAAGCGAGTGCCCGACACCGTGAGGGAAGATGTCCATCGTGTCGGGACTGCTCTCCTTCTTGAGCAGGTCCTCTGCACGTCCCCGCACGATCCCCTTCTGGATGAGCCCCTCGACGATCGCCTTGCGTGCTATCGTGTCAAGCTCTTTTGGACTGACACCTCGCTTGACCGCATCGATCGCGCGCTTGTTCGCATCAAGGACAATGCTGTAGATGATGCGCTGCGCGTCGGTAAACCTCCCGCTCGCAGGATACGTGCGCGTCACATCCGCGGTATATCCCCCATACTCGGCGCCGGCATCGACAAGCACAAGGTCCCCTTTTGCGATCGTATCCTCACAATCCACATAGTGCAGGATGAGCGCGTTCCTGCCGGCGCCGACGATGATGCCATACCCCGGCTCCGCATTGCGACGCCGCATCTCGTACTCGATACGCGCGGCGACTGTGCGCTCAGAAACGCCTGGGCGGATCGTGCGCGCCGCGGCCGCATGCGCTACAGCCGAAACCCTCACGGCATAGTCGAGCATACGGACCTCGGATTTGCTTTTGATCATGCGCAATGATGCAATAGCCGGAGAGGGGTTCTTCCTGGTGATGCGGTGAAGGGATCGGGAAATGGTCTTCGCAAGGTCATCATGGTATCGGCAGTCATAATAGACCGTGCGCATCCCCCGAAGAAGCCCTGACAGGCGCTTGACCAGCTCACCGATCGGATAAACGGCATCCGCGCCAAAGCGCTTTTTCGCTGCGGCTTCGCCGATGCGTGCTCCAGTCCAAATCTCTTCCTTGCGGTTTTTTGGCCTGACAAAGAGCACGTAAAACGGTTTCTTGCCCTGCCGAATGACCGCAACACTGTCGTCCTCGGGAAAGCCGGTCAGGTAGAGAAAATCGCTGTCCTGCCGATACGGGTACTCAACATCGCCATTGCGCATCGCCTGCGGCCGTGACTGAAGAATTGTGATGCCATCAGCTGTGAGATCCGCATACGCCTTGCGTCGTCTGGCATACTCGCGCTTTGGGATGGATGGCACAGAGGACATGGTCACCTCTATCCTTGTATACTTTATATGCCTTGCGTACACGACGCGCATGTCGACGGAGAAGTTTTTTATACCCCCTCTTCCTTTGCACATGCATGAGAAAAATCGGTCTTTTGGTGATAGCTTTTCTTGTCCTTGCGATGGGCTGCGCTGCGCCACAGACGGCGCCAGAAGAGCCCGCACCTTTAGCGCAAGAACCATCAGCTATCGAAGAGATACCGCGTCCCTTACCACCGGAGCCAACGCCTCCCTCTGTGCCGGAAACTGAAGATAGGGCAGAAGCGGAACAAGAAGAGCAGGAAGAAGAGCTTCCACCCGGCTTTGTAAAGCTCACTCTTGCTGATCCCAATGATCCGATCGAAATTGTCTCGTGGGGTATCAAGCGCGGCCCAAGCGACAGCGCGAAACTCGTCAATGTCACGTTGATCGTGCGCAACACGGGCCGTGAACCATTTACCGGGCAGGTCCTTTTCGAGGCATGGCAGGAGAACATCTTTCTCAAGAAGACCTGGGATATCGGCAAGACCGTGCCGCCCGGCCAGAGCTACACGTTCACTGAATACGTTGAGGTGGCGCTTGATGCGCCAAAGCAAGAAAAGCAGATGCGCGCCGTGCTCATCGTCACCGATGGCATCGCCGTAAAGGGAGAGGACCATAAGTTTTTCATTCCAATCAGGCGATAAGAAGTCATAAGATTATAGCGGTTATAGTCTACTCTTTGGGTACGCTTGACCCATACGCTCCACGATGAATTCCCTTTCGTCCTTGCACGTCAGATAAGGGTTACTCCTTTTTTCCTTCGCGATCGTGCTTGTCGGCGTCGGGCCATAATCATGGCCGGGATAGATAATAGTATTCTCTGGAAGCGTGAGCAGTTTATGATAGAGCGTGGCATACATCTTGTGCACGTCGGATCCCGCAAAATCGCAGCGCCCGCATCCCTGCACGAAGAGCACGTCCGTCGTGAAGACCTTGCCGTCCCCATGCGCGAGGATGCAGTCGAATCGATGCCCGGGCGCGTGGATGATCCTTACTATTTCTCCCCCTATCTTGAGATTGTCGCCATCGTCCACCGTCCTGTCGCATTCGTCGGGATAGGATACGTGCGCAATAATTGGAATCCCGTGCTTGCGATACGTCTCAAGTCCGACGACATGGTCGAAGTGCGAGTGCATGATGAGCGTGAATGTGATAGTGACCCCCTTGTCCCTGGCAATGTCCAACATGCGCCTGGCATCGACGGACGTATCAAGGATTGCCCCCTGCATCGTCTTCTGGTCCCAGACAAGATTGCAGAAGTTCGAGTCATAGCCGCCCTTGACCTGGATGACTTGAAGTGACATAGCGAATGCGAATGAATGTCTGGATTTATGTTTTTTGTCCCCACAATATGTCCCCACAACATTTAAGAATCCGTAGTTCACATGGCGACCGATGAAAAAGAGACTCGCACACCTCCGCACCCTATTCGAGAACGCGACGCTTTCGCAGGGCTTAATCGCTTATTTCGTCATCGTCCTCCTCTTTGGTTTCCTCTTTTTTCTGCTCTCGGATGTTCCCGGGAACGGAATTTTGACCTCATCAGGAAACAGGGTCGATGGTCTTTTCTCCTCGATTTATTTTAGCTTTGTGAGCATTACCACAGCAGGATACGGGGATATAGCTCCAAAAGGAATATCACGCGTGTTTGCGATGATCGAGATATTTATCGGCCTTCTTCTCTTTGGCCTTGTCATCTCAAAACTTGTCTCTGTCAAGCAGGAGATCATCCTTGAAGAGATTTACGATATCAGTTTTGATGAAAAGATCAATCGCCTGCGCTCTGCGCTCTATCTGTACCGCACGGACACAAACCGCCTCTTTGAAAAAATCCGCACAAGCTCCATGAGCGACAGGGAGATCCACGATTTATGGGGGCACTTCACAAGCTTTGATGTGGCGCTCAATGACATCTCCAAGATCTGTCTCTTATACACATCTGACGCTGCCGACGATCTTACGC
>CAZRZZ010000050.1:6988-9087 GCA_964604755.1 uncultured Methanosarcinales archaeon
CCAGGTCCGCAAGCGCGGCGACGCCTACTTCCGCAAGACGATCGACCCGTTCACGCTCGAGCTTCTGCTCAACAGCGTCGATTTGTCGCTCAACAAAACATACCGCCTTGTATCCCTTCTCATCGAAAAGGGGAGCGACTGGCGAAGGGATGCGACCCTCCAGCCGTTGGAGAACATTCTCAAGGCGGCAAAACGTATCATCGCGTACGAGGAGCAGGATCATATCCCGCCAAAAGTGAAGGCAAAACTCAATGAGATGAAGCAGATCGTCTCCTCGCTTGAGGCGGTCATCGCAGGCAAGGCAGAGCCGATTGCATACAAGAAACTCCAGGATTATGGGACAAAACAGCCCGGACGATAATCATCTCCCCAATCCCTAACCGCGTTTTCGTTCTCGCAGCCAGAGAATTATGGAGATGACCAGAATCA
This sequence comes from uncultured Methanosarcinales archaeon, assembly GCA_964604755.1. GTDB lineage: Archaea > Nanobdellota > Nanobdellia > Woesearchaeales > UBA12501 > CAZRZZ01. The sequence goes on from CAZRZZ010000050.1 coordinate 7,418, forward strand.
CTGTAATGATTGTTGCAGAGATCTCGCACAGAAAGCAGATTCTGCCGATCACGAAGATCTGAACATAATTGAGATAAAGGGTGAACAAGAACCCGCCAAGTGCAAGCAACATCAGATAGGATGCAGGGCGCGATGCGATGTCATCAAGCAGATCTCCCTTTGGCCGGAGCCAGCCAAGGCCGACAAGCCCCAGCGCACCGATTGTTGTATAGCCAAAAAGGCCGATGATGGCGACAGGAATTCCAAACATCTCTGCGTATATATTCTTGTTGACAATATCGCAGCCGCTCTTCTCGCCGGGCGTCGGCCTTGGGCACGCGATGTCGGCCGACGCATAGTGTGCATATGTCAAAAAGATGCTCAGCACGATCGCGAGCGCAGCAAGCACGACGACGGCTGTATAGAACGATCTTGCCTGCATATCCGGATAGCAAGAATACCCGTTTAAATAACTTGCGCGCCTTGCATTGTTCCATCTTATCGTCGAAACCCGCCTCAGTGCCGTGCGTACAGACTCATTCCGCAACAGGTCACAGGCATGGACTTCATCACCTCTCGCTTCCTCATCGCTTGCCCCATTTGACATCAAGCGAAAGGTATATAAGGGACCCCAATCCCACCACACCAACGAAAATAGTGTATGGGGGTCATCCACCATGGGACAACAAGACATCTACGATTTTTTGAAGAAGAATCCTGCGGGCGAATTTACCTCGAAAGACTTATCCAAGGAGCTTGGCATCTCGATCGGATCCGTCACGATGAGCCTCAAGAAGCTTCGGGAGAGCCAGTCCGTCAATTACCGCTCGACAAAGCGCAACATGTATCGGTATTGGTTCAAGAGGTAAATACGTCAACTTTTTCTGATCTCTTTTGAATGCTTTTTGGTGCAGATCACTTGCTTGTGGTCTTGTATCCACAACCTATTTATACCTTAACCTCTCGCACTGCCCCATGATCCTGCGCTTGTAGGCAGGACATAGGAAGAAGTATGGCAAAGACAATCACGGTCACGCTCCCGGATGGAAGCAAGAAGAAGGTCCCATCGGGCACGACGCCGATGGACGTCGCAAAAGAGATTTCTGAAGGACTTGCCCGCACCGCGATCGCGGCAAAAGTGGATGATACAGTCCGCGACATGACGCGGCCGTTGGAGAGCGATTGCGAGTTTCGCATCCTCACGTTCAAGGATGAGGGGGGCGTCGAGGTGTTTCGCCATTCCGCTGCACATCTTCTTGCAAATGCAGTCGTCGAGCTCTTCCCCTATGCAAAGCTGACGATCGGCCCCGTCACCGAGGACGGCTTCTACTATGACTTCGACCACGAGCCGTTTTCGGACGAAGACATCGAAAAGATCGAGAAGCGCATGAAGGAGATTGCCGACCGCAAGCTCGATGTCGAGCGCCTTGTCTTAAGCAAAACGGGAGCTCTCGATCTTTTCAAGGACAACAAATACAAGGTCGAACTCATCAAGGAGATGCCTGAAGACGAAGAGATCACCGCCTACCGGCAAGGATCGTTTGTCGACTTGTGCCGCGGCCCCCATGTGCCAAATACGGGGATGCTCAAGGCAGTCAAAATCGTCAAGTCATCCGGCGCGTACTGGCGGGCAGAGCGCGATAATGCAATGCTTCAGCGCCTTTATGGTGTGGCATTCCCCGAGAAGAAGA
>CAZRZZ010000051.1:0-9041 GCA_964604755.1 uncultured Methanosarcinales archaeon
GTCTGCCGCCTCGTCGACTGTCTTGAGGAACACGCTCACCCGGTCAGATTTGACAAGGCCCATGTCCTTGCGGATCGACTGGATGCGCCGCGTAAGCTCTCTCGCGTATCCTTCCGCTTCGAGCTCTTCTGTTCGTTCGGTGTCCACGTAAAGCCATCCCCCTCGAAAGGCGACCTCGATGAATGGCTGCGGAACTTCGCGATGCACATCAAGCATGTCCCTTGTGATATCAAATTCCTTACCCCCCTCTTTGATTTTGTATACATCATCGGATTCGATTTTTGCAAGAACGCCCTCCATATGCGCACCCGCCAGATGAGCAAGGACCATCGGCGTATCTTTAGCGAAGATCGCGCCGACCTTGTTTGCATTGACCTTGATGTTGAGCTTAAGGCCAGCAAGCTCGCTTACAAATTCGATCTGCTTCACGTTCGTCTGGGTAAGGACGAGATCCTTGAGCTGGTCGGCAGATTTTTTGACGTCATCGTTTCGCGTCGCGATCACGACGCGCCGCAGCGGCCATCGCACGCCAAGGTGCACTTTTTCCCGTCCGGCAAGGATGGCCTGGACGATGACCTTTTGCACCCCCATCGCGCTCTCGAGCGCATCATCAATCGCGTTCTCATCGGCATTAGGCCAATCATGCAGATGGATCGATTCTTCATCATAGTTAAATGCGTCACGCAGGTTCTGATAAATCATCTCGGATATCATCGGGGCGATCGGGGCGAACATCTTGAGTGAGGTGATGAGGACTTCGTGGATTGTCCAAAGAACCGCCTCGCGTTCTGCGCTGCTGCCTTGAGCTGCCTTGTCGCGTACAAGCTGGATGTACTCTCGGGAGAGCTCCAGGAAGAGTTCTTCGACGCGCCACGGTGCCTCGTTGATTGCGTATGTGTCAAACGCGGTCGTCGCCTGCCGCACTTTTGTGTTCATGATGCTTAGGATATAATGCTCGGGAAAGTCGAGTGCGCCCTTGACAAGCGCATCATCAAGTTCTCCTGGATTCTTGTCGACCTGTGCCGCAAGATCAAGAAGGAACTTGTGCACATTCCATAAGATCGTGAGGTTTCGGCGCTTGAGCTCCATGTCATCAAAATTATAGTTGATGTCGACGCCCGGCTGGGTTCCGCCGATCATGTAGTAGCGCAGCGTGTCTGCGCCGTTCTTTTCGATGACTTCTCCTGGCAGGATGTAGTTGCCAAGGCTCTTTGACATCTTGCGGCCCTGCGCATCCTGGACAAAGCCATGCATGTACACGTTGCGGAAGCTTGGCTTTTCCATGCTAATCATGCTTGCGACCATCAGAAGATTGAACCAGCCGCGGATCTGGTCTTTTCCCTCAAGGATGAAGTCGGCGGGAAACATCGTCTCGAAAAGGTTCTTTTTGTGCGGAAAGTCCAGGCAGTTCCATGATGCGCAGCCGGCATCAACCCAAACATCGAGGATGTCGGGGATGCGCTCCTTCTTTCCGCCGCACCCGCAGGGAAGCGTGACCTTGTCGATCCACGGCTTGTGGAGATTCCCAAGCTTCTGGCCGGAGGCCTGCTCGATCTCCGCAACAGTCGAGAGGACGATGTAGTTCCCGCAGGATACGCACTTCCAGACGGGAAGAGGTGTGCCCCAAAAGCGTTGCTTGGTGATGGAGTTATCGCGCAGGTTGTGCAGCCACGAATTGAATGCGTTGTATGCTGCTTGCGGGACCCAGGTGATCTTGTCATTTTCCCTGATCATCTTTTCTTTGAGGTCCTCGGTCTTGAAGAACCACTGCGTTGTTGTGCGGAAGATGATCGGATCGTGGCAGCGCCAGCAGTGCGCATAGTCATGGTCGACATCCGTTGTGGCAATAAGAAGTCCTGCCCGGTCAAGAGCCTTGATAAATTTGTGGTCGTCTCGTTTTGCCTTCCATCCGTCGAACTCCCCCATGTTCTCGAAATATCCCTTCTCATTGACGTGGTTGAACGGAGGAAGGCCGTTTTTGTGACCGACTTCGTAGTCCTCAGGGCCACAGCCGGGCGCGCAATGCACAAGGCCGGATCCGGCGCTCGTGTCAACATACTCGGAAGAGAGCAGCACCGTGTGGAGCTTCGGATTGTCCTTGTGCTCCGAAAAAAAAGTGATCTTGTCATGGAAAGGGTGCTGATACTTGAGTCCTTCGAGATCTTCTCCTTTGAAGACCTCGAGCTCTTCGTACGCCTTGCCGGCCACGGCCTGCACGACCATCGGGCCGAGCGCCTTGCTTAAGATCCACGTCTCGTCGCCTACACGTGCTTTGACATAGTCAAGGTCTGGATTGACCATGACGGCAAGGTTGAATGGGATCGTCCACGGCGTGGTCGTCCATATGATAAGAAACGTGTCCTCTTCGCCAACGACGGGAAATTTCACAAAGACGCTCTTGTCCGAGACTTCTTTATACTCAAGCTCATGTTTTGCTGTCGCGGTCGAGCAGCTTGTGCACCAGGTCATCGTGCGCAGGCCTTCATAGAGACGGTTGTTCTCGTGCGCCTTCTTGATAAGCCACCATTCCCCTTCGATGAACTCTTTTCTTATGGATTGGTACGCGTTATCAAAATCCATCCAGACGCCGAGGCGCTGGAAGTCCTGGTTCATGGATTCCATGTTCTCTAAGCAGAGATTCTCGCACTCCTCAACGAACTTCGCGACACCAAACTTGACAATGTCTTCTTTCCCATTCAAGCCAAGCTTCTTTTCAGTCGCATGCTCTGTGGGAAGGCCGTGCATGTCGTAGCCTGCCCGGTCCCAGACATTGTAGCCGCGCATGCGCTTAAAGCGCAGGATCGCATCCTTGAGCGACTTGTTCCATGCGGTCCCGATGTGCACCTTGCCGCTCGTGTAGGGCGGGCCGTCCAGAAAATACCAGACCGGACCGTCTTTGACTTTTTGTTTTGCCTTCTCGTAGATCTTGTGCCTTGCCCAGAAATCAAGAATCTCTTTCTCTTGCGTGAGAGGATCATATCGCAGAGCCGCATCCTTGGCCATGGCGGTGGAGATGAAATGGACAGTTTATAAATCTTCCCCTCATCGGAATGTGCATACATCCCATGCATTTGGCCGTGATGCTGCAAGACGCCCTGCAAGCCGGTCAGTCATATAAATCTTGCGCGCAAGGCCGCGATGAAGAGAAGTCGTGCGTAGCATGACTTGGACGGAGCCTGCAAGGCGAACGAGGGAGCGAAGCGACCGACAATATGACGCAGGGGTTTCGCCACATTTATATAAAATGATACAATTAATCTTAGTATGGACACTTTAATTTTGGGACAATCTAAAAATGGAAAGGCAGTTTTTGCGAATGCGGATTTTAAAAAAGGAGAAGGCATCATCGAGTTCAAAGGGAAACTATTTACCTACAAACAATTGCCAACACCCTACGATGAAGTAGATGATTATTATGTTCAAATTGATAAAAACTTGTACATGGGACCATCTGGCAATTTAGATGATTTCTTCAATCATTCATGCAATCCAAATTCAGGACTAAAAATTGAGGGAAAAAGAGTAATCCTTATAGCAACCAAAAATATCAAGAAAGGTGAAGAAGTTACATGGGATTACTCTACAACAATGGACGAAGATGATTGGGAATTGGATTGCATGTGCAAAAGCAAAAACTGCCGTAAAAGAATCAGGGATTTCAAATACTTGCCAAAAGAAATCCAACAAAAATACATAAAGTTAGGAATTGTCCCAAAATATATTCTGGAAAACGTAAAGCGAAACCCCGAGTAATATTGCACATACGCATTTTTTATTGTTTGTCATTGCGTGTCACAATCTTTATAAGCAGCATCACACCACTCCGGATCCGGTGATACCATGATAAATCTCAAAAAGGGACTTCTCTTGCTTGGTGCGGCAGCGGCGATTGGCATTGGAGGGTATGGGGGATACCATGGTTACAAGAGTAACTGGTTTCAGGAGATCATATGCAAAAACGAGGTCGCGTCCGGCGGGACTCGCATCATGCGCGATGAGTATTCTTGCGAAGCGCACATCGAGATGGATAGCACGGTCAGCGATGTCGTGGTGAGCACGGAGCGCGGAACAATTATGTATACTAGTAATAACGAACTGCCATTCATCTTTCCCGCCCACCCGGATGCACAGGGTGAACCGATGCTTCGCCCGCTTTCGAGGCGAATCATGTATGATCTTCGCGGATGCGAGGGACCACTCATCGTTTCTTCTATAAATCCCACCAGCTCGTCCGGAAATGCGCTTGATGGAGTTATCCTCGCGATGGACATACCTGACTTTTGTATGCCAGATGAGTAGTTTTTCTGTGCTATTCCGTTTCCATGCACCGCAACCTTTATAAACCACTTCCCTGTCCAAAGCGCCCATGGCAGCAAAAGCGCAGGTCTGCGCATTCAATACCTGGAGCACGGAGGGTATCGTTGTAGAAGACCCCGGCCTTAAAGAGTACATCACGCTTCAGCCCATGCTCGTGCCAAAGACGGGCGCGCGCTACGCGGGCAAGGATTTCCACAAGTCCAAGACATTCATCGTCGAGCGCCTCATCAACAAGCTCATGGTGCCTGGCCACAAGGGAAAGAAACACTTCAAGACAAGCGGACACATCACGGGCAAGGCCCAGAACGCGTACTCCACTGTCTTTGAGATGCTCAAGAAGCTTGAGGAAAAAACCAAGCATAGCCCAATTGAGGTGTTTGTCAAAGCCGTCGAAAACGCAGCGCCCCGCGAGGAGATCATCACCATTGAGTACGGCGGCGCCCGCTACCCGAAAGCTGTCGAGTGCTCACCCCAGCGCAGGGTCGACATCGCGCTGCGCTATTTCGTCCAAGGCGCATACCATAAATCGTTCAACTCGAAGCGCTCGCTGGTCGACTGCCTCACGGATGAAATCCTCAATGCGTATAATCTGTCGGGCAACTCGTTCGCGATCTCAAAGAAACTGGAGATCGAGCGGCAGGCAGATGCAAGCAGATAATAAAAATTCGCCACCCGGAGCTACTGAAAATCAAAGATTTCCAGGCCCAAAAATCGCAGATTTTTGGTATCCCCAACCTTCAGGTCGGGGTATTACGCTCCTCGCCTTGAGAGGCGAGTTTTTAGTCTTGAAAATTGTGCACTAATAAAGTACGGGTTATTACATTCACGCAATTTTCAATAAAAAGAGAAACCCGTTAGAATGTCTTAGAAATGTTTTCTTGTGAACACATAGTGCCATTCGACAAGGTGCTTGATCCACAGTGCGAATCTTCCTCTCAGGCAGAAATTCCTATAGACAAACATGCCCTTTTTCTTGCCAAGACTCACAAGAAGCGCCGAGACGGACATGCGGCGCGGACGCAGCTCTTTGCCGCTGATTGCCTGCAGGATGTTCTTTGCGGCGATGCGCCCTTCTGTTATCGCATGATGCGCGGTGCGCGGTATGCCGGAGCATATGACATTGTCGCCGGCGCCAAAGACATGCGCATCCTTGATGCTGCGCATATTCAGGTCCACATTTGTTTTATCAACCCCGCAGATGAGCACCGAGATGTTCTGGACGACCTGGTTTGGCTTGATGCCTGCAACCCATATGCAAAGATCATACGAGTATGACCTTGACTTGGAACACCCTATCTTTGATTGGGTAACACGCTCGACAGCGGTATCCTTCTGCACATGGATACCCATCTCTTCCATGCATCGCTCTGCGTAACGCCGCGCCTTCTCATTTGCCGGCCCAAGGATGTATGGTGCAGCCTCGAACAGCGTGAACTTGACGCGGCTCTTCTCCACGCTGAACTTCTCGCACAATGCATCGGCGTATTCGCGAAGGGAGCAGACGGTTTCGATGCCGGTAAAGCCGCCGCCGACAACAAAGACGTGGATATCCTCGCTCTTGCTTTTTGCCTTAAGCGACGTGAACTTCTCGAGGAGCGCAAAGCGAAGCCGCAGCGCGTCCTCGATCGTCTTGAGCTCAAGACAGTTCTCAGCGCCCGTAGCATTGAAGTAGTTCGTCTGGCTTCCAAGCCCCAGCAGCAAATAATCGTACGTGATTGCCTGGCCAAATTTTGTCTTCACCGTCTTCTTTTTTGGAGCGATCTCTGTGATAATGTCCTGAAGAAACTCGATTCCCTTGCGCTCCATGATGCGCCGGACCGGAAAGACGATGCTTTTCTCGTCCATCTGCGACGCTGCGACCTTATATATCGACGGGATAAACGTGAAAAAATCGTGCTCGCCCACAAGCGTGATCTTCCACCCCTGCGGGAGCCGGCGAGCAAGATACCGCGCTGCCTCGAGACCGGCGAATCCACACCCAAGAATGACGATGCGCTTCATTGCTTGATGACGACACGGTCACCCGCGTTTATATTCTTTTCGTCGGCAAGCCCGCCCCGAATCTCAAGGACGTAACGTGCAGGCCCGGCGCTTGGATATGTTGGACAAGGGTCAGCCTTGCAGGGCATCGCGCTCTCCTGGACGCTCACGATGCGCAAATCGTCGTCGATGAAGAGCATGTCGAGCGGGACTTTCGTGTTCTTCATCCAGAATGTACGCAGGTCCTCCTTGTCAAAGACAAAGAGCATGCCCTCATCGTCATCGATGCGCTTGATCCACATGAGCCCCTGTGCGCGTTCATGATCGTCATCGGCTACGGCGACTCGAAAGTGACGCGCGTCCGTGGCAGTGTTTACGATGACCTCCGCCGTCGTGTCGATGCCGCGATGAGATGTGCCAAGAAAAGCAAAGGAAAGCCCTGCGCCAAGGACTAAAGCAACAAAGATGATTATGAAGAGGTTTCCCATGCGTGCACAAATCCTGCTCTTTAAGCAAACTCCTGGATGTCTTCAATGTTCACGACGCCTTTCTTAAACTTTTCGTTGTCATCAAGCCCGACGCGCGGGCACATCGTGTTCACCCACACCTCGATGAAGGGGAAATTCTCAAGTTCAGAAAAATCAAGCGTGTTGCACCCAAAGAAATAGAACTTCTTGTCCGGATATTTCTCTTTGATTGCATAGATCCGGGACAGGCTCGTCTGGACGGTCTTCTGCCCGCTCTTCACGGAGATGAGAACTCCAATCGTGTCGCTTGCGTAGAATTTCGCAAGCGCTCCCCTTTTTCGCCGCTCGACCGTATCGATGGTTTTGTGGTCAAGTAGCGTGACTTCACCTGTCATTGGATCCGCGCAGACGACATCCTGGCCGGAACGCAATTTGACACCCATCGGGTGGAACTTTCCTGTTCCAACATAGAGCACGGAGTCCTCGGGCATCCCCTTTGGGCTCATGCAGCCAAGGATATTGCCGTAGATTGTGACTTGCCTGCCTGCATCCTCGAGCGCCTGCCTGACGTCGTCCATCGTCTTCTTGTGCTGGATCGTCGTGACGACCGCGACGCTTTTGCCAAGCTTTGGGATCGCCTTCTTGACGACGGGCATGACGTCGATCTTGAGCGGAGCGTGCAAGTGGAATATTTTTAAGGCCATGGATGAGCGGGGATGGAGGAGCTTTATAAGCGTTTGGGCACACCCGCTCCGAGAAACTCAATACGACCTGCCAAAGAGCATGACGTGCTTTCCTGCTTTCCCGCAGTGTGCGCAGTCATCCCCAACGAGGTTCTGCTCATCAAGGGGCATGCACCGCGACGTGACGCCAGCAGTCTTTTCTTTGATAGTATCCTCGCAGGAGCGCCCACCGCACCATGTCGCGCGCACCATCTTCTTGTTCTTTATCGCAGCCTGGAATTCGCTCCATGATCCAACATCAATGATGTTCGCATCAAGGTGCGCCTTTGCGCGCTCAAAAAGATTCGTCTGGATCTCCTCCAGAAGCACAGGAAGGCGTGAGGGGAGATTCTTGATAGGGGTAGATTCCTTCTCGCCCGTGTCGCGGCGCACGAGGACGACCTGCCTTTTTTGGACATCCTTTGGACCGACCTCGATGCGCACGGGGACCCCCTTCATCTCCGCGTCCGCGAATTTCCATCCTGCGGAGTACCCGTCCCGGTTGTCGACTTTCACCGTCAAACCGGCGTTACGAATCATGCGCCGGACGTCCTCACACACATCGAGCACGGCCTGTTTTGAGTCATCAAAAATAATTGGGATGATCATCGCTTTGAACGGTGCAACAGCAGGGGGAAGGACAAGCCCTTTATCATCGCCGTGCATCATGATCATCGCGCCGACGAGGCGGGTGGACACCCCCCATGACGTCTGATACGGATGGTGGTGTTTCTCATCCTCACCCATGTAGGAGATCTCAAATGACTTGGCGAAGTTCTGGCTAAGGTTATGCGTGGTCCCGCACTGGAGGGCCTTGCCGTCAGGCATGAACGCCTCGATCGTGCAGGTGTAGTCGGCCCCCGCGAACTTTTCCTTCTCCGTCTTTTTCCCTTTGATGACAGGAAACGCCAGAAGCTCACGGCAGAGCGTCTCATATTCATCAAGCATGGCAAGCGCGTCCCTGTCTGCCTCGTTGTTTGTGGCAAAGGCACAGTGGCCTTCCTGCCAGAGGAACTCGCGGCTGCGCAGGAAGAGTTTTGTCGCCTCTGTCTCCCAGCGCACGACATTGCACCACTGGTTCAGTTTAAGCGGCAGGTCCCGGTGGCTTCGGATCCATTTTGCGTACGAGTCGTACATGATCGTCTCGCTTGTCGGGCGCACGGCAAGGCGCTCGCCTTCCTTGCCTGACCCTTCGATCCATGCGACTTCCGGGCTGAAGCCCTGCGCGTGCGTTGCCTCCTTGTGGAAGAATGACTCAGGAACAAAGAGGGGAAAGTATGCATTCTGCACGCCATGCTCGCAGAGGCGCGCATTGAAGTATGCCTGGATCGCTTCCCAGATCGCCATGCCAAGCGGCCGGATGATCATGCATCCTTTGACCGGGGAAAAGTCGGCGACCTCTGCCTTGAGGCAGACCTGCTGATACCAATCAGCGATATCGTCTGCCTTTTGGGTCGTGATGCCGATTGTCTTCTCCTTGGCCATGAAGATGGATTGGGGCAGGGGTGTTTATATAAGTTATGGCCAATGACCCTTAAGAATACGATTTGCTGGA
>CAZRZZ010000052.1:0-8967 GCA_964604755.1 uncultured Methanosarcinales archaeon
TGCCGATGCGATGCCCCCTGTCGCGAAGGCGATGCAAAACCGACATCGTCTCCGGGTAGAGCTGTGCAGAGCCGACTTCCCGTTCAATGCCCTCTTCATATGGCTGAAGGTCGATTACCGCGTGGGGCGCGAACGCATTGATAAGATCATGAAGAGATGCGAGGTTCGTTGTCATCACGTTTCGGCGAGCATCCTGCATCTGCTGCTCATCAAGGCCAAGCTCGGAAAAGAGCTTCAGGTGCGGCTTCGTGTCGTCTTCAAGATGGATGAGCGTGCCAAAGAGGTCGAAGATGACGGTCACAAGGGACATGGGTTGAGAAAAGCAGCCCAAAGATATAAGGGTTGAGGACAAGGGATATGGGGGTTTTACGAAGGAAAAAACCGAAGCATTTAAAAAGGGGCACCTGTTCTCTACACTTACCAGAACGTTTGAATTCGTTTCATCTGATTCTGAAAACCCTATCAAGCGGAGGATTCCCTAAATGATCTGCAAGGATTGCAAGAGCACAAAGATCAAGACACGTACAAACCGCTCACACGGCAAGAAGTCGAAATCCATCACTTCTGCGGTCTGTAAGGAATGCGGTTCGACCCATATAGAGAACGACAAGCCGGACTATAAACGCCGGCAACGCGTTAGATAAAGAAGAATTGAATACACGAGGAAAGGAAAATGAATGGAACAGTAAAGTTTTTCAATGAGATGAAAGGTTTTGGCTTCATCGCCGGCGAGGATGGCAAGGAGTACTTCGTGCATATCTCGGCGATTGCTGATGGCTCACGCCTCGGCGAAGGCGACGCAGTGACCTTCAATGTTGAACAAGGCGACCGCGGGCCTAAAGCCGCGAATGTGAAGAAAGCGTAAGGGAATAGCAAGACTCACGATTTTTTCTTAATCAATTTTTTTCTCTATTTTCCCTTTTCTATCTGAGGCGTCAGAAATCGCTATTACACGATCAATAGCGATCTCGGAGCATGCTCAAAAACCGCCTGTTATATGTCTGATTACGGTTTTTGACGGTGGTTCCTGACAGATGGATAGCATACTAAAGTACCAACAAAGAAGCAAGGATAGGGCCGGAAAAACCAAAGCATTTAAAAATTGGCATCTGTTCTTCACGCCTATCAGAACGTTTGATTTCAAGTCATCTGATTCTGAAAACCCCTGTCAAAAGGGAAGATAAAGAAGAATGAGTACAACGAGGAAAGGAAAATGAACGGAACAGTGAAGTTTTTTAACGCGATGAAAGGTTTTGGTTTCATTGCAGGCGAAGATGGCAAGGAGTACTTCGTGCACATTTCAGGAATCGCTGACGGCTCACGCCTCGGCGAAGGCGACGCAGTGACCTTCAATGTTGAGCAAGGCGACCGCGGGCCGAAAGCCGGAAACGTAAAGAAAGCGTAAGAGTAAGCAAAACTCACGATTTTTTATCAACTTTTCTCTCTTTCTTTATCCTTCCAGGATCAGATATACTGTGCTATCTCTCGAAGAATATCATAACCGGTTTGAAGCCTTGCCTTTGGCGTCGGCTGCCCGGTGATCGCGCGCCCGACAACAAGGATGGACGAGCCCCACCGGATTGCATTGCCCGGCGTCGCGACACGCTTCTGGTCCATGCCCGCCTTCGTGTTTTGCCCTTCGATGCCTGGCGTCACGTACATGAAAGGTTTGGGAAGATGCGGCGTAATTGATTGGAGATCCTGCGCAGAACAGACAATACCATCGAGCCCTGCCTTGGCAGAGAGCGTCGCAAGATGGAGGACGTGCCTATCGAGCGGACCGGGGACACGGAGCTCTTCATTGAGTGCCTTCTCGTCGATGCTGGTGAGGACTGTGACGCCAAGCACCTTTGGGACCGCCGTGCCATATCGTACAGAGCCATTGTGAGCGCCCTCGAGCGCAGCCTTCATCATGTCAAGGCCGCCCGACGCGTGCACGTTGAAGAGGGAAATGCCCAATTGCGCCGCGGCGTCCGCAGCTCCCCTGACTGTGTTTGGGATGTCGTGGTACTTGAGGTCAAGAAAGACACGTGCGCGATAGCGCTGCACAAGCTCGATGACAGCCGGTCCAAAGCGCGTGTACGATTCCTTGCCGACCTTGAAGAGGCCGACGACAGGGTTAAGCTCTTCGACGCGCGCGCTGACCTCATCAAGCGTTGCTAGGCCGTCAAGCGGCAGGCAGATTTTCTCTCGTGCAAGTTGTTCCCACGGGGTGAGTTGCATAATATCAATGAGTGTGCCCTGACTTATTAATATTTTCGGGGAGCGAACATTATAGGGATACAGAGCCCTATTTCCCAAGCAATTCCAATATCCGGTCGAGCTTCGCGTTAATTTTCTCAAGCTCCGCAGAGCGGTCAGCAGACCTTGCGCCGCCGCCCTTTCGGAAGCAATCACTGCACTGCACCGGCTTGCTTCCCGTCGGCTTGAAGGGGACTTCGCAGCTCTTGCCGCACGTGTCGCATATCACACGGAACTTCTCCTTGAATCCCCTACGGCCAAAGCGTCCATAATCGCGATCGGACCCTCTTGAGTCCCTTCCGTCTCTCTTGTTGAACTTTTTCATGAAACACCTAATTTTGTATTTGATAGATGAAAAGAAAGAGGTCTCTTTATAAACCTGTTGATGGTAGCGACTCCGTCGCCTTCAAAAAAGCAGTCTTTTGCCGTGTGCGCACAGGGGTGCGCCAACACTTCTGATTTGCACTTTCAGGACAGAGCCGGAAAGCCACCAAAATGTTCTTAAATTTTGATTTGCTATTTTGTTGGATGGGACGAGTCACCCTTCGGCTGCAGCGGGTCTCCGACGCAAAACGCTTTTACAATATCCTCACCAATGACTGCTTCACCTATTTTGCCCGGCCAAAATCTCTCGAGGCGCAAAAGCGGTATCTTCGCAAGAATGCAAGATGGCGGCGCGAGAACCACCGGCACAATTTCACGATTCTCTATGACGAAAAGGTCGTCGGTGGCTGCGGGATAAAGATAGATGCGCACCGGCGCCATATCGGAGAGGCCGGCTATTTTGTCGATGAAAGATATTGGGGAAAAGGGATTGCGACACAAGCGCTGCGCCTCCTCGAAGAGATCGGATTCAGGACGCTTGGGCTTGTCCGTTTGGAGATCGCGACGAATCCGAAGAACACGGCAAGCATCCATGTCGCCAGGAAACGCGGGTTCAAGAAAGAGGGACTCCTCCGGAAGAAGCTGCACTGCAGAGGCCGCTATGAAGATGCGCTGATATTTGGGAAGACAAGATAGACTATGTCTTGGCCAGCAAATGAGCAGATAGTTTAATAAATCTCTGTGCAGTCCTGCACCCTATGATCGGCGAAAAGGAGCTTCCCGGTATGATCCTCGAACAGCAGCCCGGGATGCATCTCTACCATGGGTACCTCATGGGGAGATATCGGTTTAGGGTGTATGTCCCGACAACGATTTTTGATCCCATCACCGCAGAGATCCGCGTTTACCAACCAGATAGCCCTGCCAAATCGATTCCTGATGCGCCGGAAAAAGTAGTCGCACAGGACCATGTCCCCTTGCAATCGATGCCACGATGGGATGCAAGATATCAAACCCTGCAGCTAAACGCCCAAGATGAGAGAACACTGGAAAAAAGGTTAAGGAAACTTGAGCGAAAGCTCCTCCAAAAATAGACATCGGTCATCATGTTTTCTTTGCACGTGTGCGCTCTGCATGATAGATGCATTGCTGGATGTATCCTGCATGTTCTCCAAAGCGCTCACGCCCAAAAGCGCTAAGCGTCTTTGGCGACTGAATCCTGCCGCCAAAATACATTCGTGAGAGGGCCCGCTGCATCCACACATCCACCGGAAAGGCCTCTGTCTTTCCAAAGCCAAACAGGAGGATGCAGTCAGCAATTTTCTCCCCAATGCCAGGGACCTCAAGCAGGATCTCTTTTGCGTCGTCGTATCCCTTCCTGTCGATCGTACAGAACATCTTTTGGTCGACCATTGCGTTCGCGTCGCGGATGTAGCGTGCACGAAACCCTGTCCCTGCTTTCTTGAGGGCGTGCATATCAGAGAGCGAGCCAAGCGGGGCAAAGGTGTATCCAGCATAACCGTCAAGCTCGCGCCGCGTCCCATAGCGTCGTGCAAGATAGGAGACATTGCGGGTGATCTTTGGGATGTTCGATGCCGACGAGCACAGGAATGACACGATGCACTCCCAAGGGTCCTGCCGGATCACGCGCAGGCCGTGATGATATTCAATTGCCTTGCACGCCGGATCATCCCTTGATAGCGCCGCTCGTGCCGCGTCCGCATCATGCCGGAGCGAAAAGAAGCGCGCAATGAATGTCTTGTCCGCATCGCCGTCAAACACGAGGCGCCCTTCCTCAAGGCACACACGGAAGAGGTGCTCACCATTCTCGATATACCACCAGCCGTCCTTGTGCTCGTAGCGGAAGATCTGTCCGCTCGTGAGGGTCGCTTCGAGATGGAAGCCTGGTGCATAGATGGATCGCATCGCGGGCAGAAAAGAAATCCTCTTTAAGTTGGTTTCGGCGGCCATGCCATCGAATAGAGAATCGCTTTGAAATGGTAGTTATAAAATAATAAAAAAAAGTGACTGCGTGAGGAGTGTTAGAATTTCTTGTTTTTCTGGTAACACTCTTTGCAGAACACATCACGGCCCGGCTTTGGCTTGAATGGAACTTCACATTCCTTGCCGCACGCCGAACATGTCGCTTTGTGCTTCTCTCTTTCCTGGTAGCCCCTTTCTTGGTAACCACTACTAAATCCCATTGTGTCCCCCCCATTGTTTGAGAAGATGATCTTCTCCGGTGACTGCAAAAACGAACACTCCTTTATAAACTTTCACTCTTCTCCAACAAAACTGCTATAAACCGTAATAATAGCACCGTAACAATATATTGGGGGTCTTTGTGTCATTTGGAGGGACACGGTGGGGTACCACACCGAATTTAATAGGACCTGATCCTTTTCTTGCGCAGCGGGTGATAGATGAGGCCAAGAAGGATGAACACGGCCCCCATCAGGACGGAAAGCCATCCTCCATACACGAATAAGACGTTCTCATCGAACAGCTTCAGCAAAGCGATCCCCATCACAAATGACGCAAAGCCGGTCCGGATATACGCAAGCGTGTTTCGCTCGTTTGCAAGGATAGTCCTTTCCTGGGCAAGCGCCTTGTGGCTCTGAAGGGATTTTTTGAAGTGATTGCCATGAAATCGTTTAGAGCCGTTCTTCATCGTTCACCGGGATTCATGCGTTGGATGCTCGTGCCCCATCTGCTTTCGGTGCTTGAGATGGCGCACATGGGCTATTTTTTCTTTTAAGAATTTATGCATGTCAAGCTTATTCCTCTCGATCATCGTGGAGAATTGTTTTCCTCCCAGGAAGTGGGGCATGAGGACATACGTCGCCCCCCCATCATAAAGCCGGATGGCCTCATCGATTTGATGGGAGACGACGGAAACAATCGCTTTCTTATTTTCCGCCCTGACTTTATTGATTAAGAGCAGGTTTGTATCGACAAGCGGGATGGTGGATATGATCATTTTTGCCTTTGAGAGGTTCAATTCGTTGAGAACCTCCGAATCGTCCGCGTCACCATATCTGCAATCACATCCCTCTTTTGAAAGTTTTGCGATGACCTCGGGGTCATAATCTACAACAAGAAATTTCTTTTTGAGTTTTTTGAGCGACTCGAGGATATCAAACCCTATCCTGTTGTACCCAAAAAGGATGATGTCGTACCTGTTATCCTTATGATATTTCTGCTCATCAATTTTTTTGCCTTTTCTCTCAAAGAGGGCAAGATATGGTGAAAGATGAGCGTATAGCGTATTGGAATACAATATCATATAGGTGGAGCCGGCAAAGGTGATGAGGCCAATTGCAGTGACCAATGACAGCGTTTCACGCGGGATATGCCCTACCGAAACGCCAAGAGCGATCACGATCAGTGAAAATTCGCTTATCTGGGCCACGGTAAGGCCGGCAAGGAAGCCATTTCTTTTCGTGTACCCCAACCACCCCATCAGGATCATGACAACCAATGGGTTGCCGACCAGTACAAACAATGAAAGTATGACGATGAGCCACGCATTCTGGATGATATTGGAAAACATCATTTGCGAGCCCAATATGATAAAAAACATGATAAGGAAAAAATCCCTCAACGGTTTCATCTTTGAGCCTATTTCAAAATGATACGGTGATAATGACAAGGATATGCCCGCAAGCAAAGCACCTGCCTCTATCGAGAAATGAAAATAGTAGAACAGGGATGCGATAGCAAAACACCAGCCAATGGAGAAAAGCAGCAGGAATTCCTGAGATTTGGCGATGTATCTTGTCACAGAAGGAAGAACGTAAATGGTACAGACAAATAGCGCTATGATCCCGCCAATCCCTTTGAGTATTGATCCGATTGCCAGTGAGGGAAGAGACGTCCCGTTGCTTAATGAGGAAATCACCAATAGGATGGCGATGGCGATAATGTCTTGCACAAGAAGAAAGCCAATGGATATCCGGCCATAGAGCGTCTCCAGATCTTTTTTATCGGATAATAATTTCATAATGATGATGGTGCTGCTAAACGCGAGCGCAACAGAAATGTACAAGGAGACGATCGGAGAAATCCCAAGCAGCCTTGCTATAATATATCCAAGAAGCGTCGTGAAGAGCACCTGCCCGATGCCGGTGATGAGCGACACCTTGCCCACGTCTTTGATGACGCGCGGATTGAGGCTCAAGCCGACCATGAACAACAGGAGTGCCACGCCGATCTGCGAAAACGCAGACAGGGTATCGGTTGAAGCCACGATGTTAAGGAGGACTGGCCCGACAATGATGCCGCTTAAGATATAGCCGATGAGTACCGGCTGCTTGAGCAGGCGGATGAGTCCCGTCACTACCACCGTCACGACCAGAATCTTGCTCAATTCGACAAATAGACCCGGAGTCATGGCAATTTCACAAGAAACGCGAGCTCCCACCCCTTTGTTTCAAACTGCCCATCCCGCTTATGTATAATAAAAACCTTTTTAAACATTCTGTTTTTGTGGCAGGTCCGGTGAATCACATGAGCCAAAATGGAGAGCAACGAACTGCAGATGCCCCAGGAGTGCGTGCGGGCATGTATTTGCTTTATGTAATCGATAAAGAAGGATTTGAGAACATAAAACCAGAATTGAGCGGGGATGATCATTTCTTCCATGATGAAGAAAGATATCCGCACCCTACACGATGGATAGACCTGGATAAGCTATCGTTAGCCGGGGATAAAGAAGTCCATGTATGGCTCCATTACGACCATTATGGGGAGAGTGGGGCTTCCCGACTCCTGCACAAGATGTCACCGGATAAAACGGGTGAGATGAAATTCCTCAATGCCTGGAACACCGGGATAAGTTTAGAGATGCACATCAACGGGATGTACACCTCCCGGTATGCAAAACGGAGATAGTATAAAAATAATACACACCTCCGAGCCGATTGAAGGGATCGTTGAACGCGCACATCCCCCCAATTGAGATAAGAGTGGCAAGAGAGAAATTAAAAGCGATTATTGAAGAATGCCTTATGCGAATGGGTTAGTCGCTTCGTATACGATCGCTGATGATGGGCTTTTCCATTTCCACTTAAGATGCCAAATGCCATGTCGATGAATGGGTTTTTTGGTGATAACCCTGATTATAATCTGGTAGCAAAAGGCAATTGCCTGAAGAACAGGGGATCCCCGCATGAAAAAAACGGATTTGGAGCAAGAAAAGGTTCAGTGCAGATGAAACAGAACGTGGTAGAGCAAAAAACGGCAAAACTTTATGATGATCTTTGGAGCGATCTGAACCATGCCGACTTTGAAGAATACACGTCAAGATTACGCAGGATACTCCCGGAAGAACTCTATGCAGGAAAATGCTGTCTTGATGCAGGCTGTGGTCAGGGAGCGATCTCAGCCATACTATCGACGTCGGCAAGGAAGCTCTGCTCTGTAGACATCGGTGAGAGGGCTATTGAAATAACAAGGCGACGGCTTCCCGTCTCGTCGTGCGATGTCAACGTACAGAAGGCATCCCTTCTTGCGCTGCCCTTCCCGGACGCCTTTTTCGACCTCGTCGTATCAAACGGCGTCATCCACCACACAACAGATCCGCGCTTGGCATTGCGCGAGCTTGTGAGGGTGCTAAAACCCGGAGGGACCATTATCCTTGGCCTTTACGGAAAAACCGGACTCCTTCGATATATCATTGAATTTGGAAGTGTCACACTCCGGTGGATCCCGTACAGAATCATGAAGAACATGCTCGTCCTCCTTGGAACTCGTGCTCTGCTTCGATACTACCTTCTTGATTACATCTATGTTCCCATACGAAAGAGATTCAGGGTAGGCGAAGCGAAGAGGATGCTCGAAGACTTTTCGGATATACAAATACGCTCGGACTATCCGAAAGGAAGGATGAACTGGATCTACGGAAGAAACTACTTTTATGTCATCGCCAAAAAAGCATGAGGCATATGCCAACGATACACTTGCAAATAAATCGTTGAAGGTGGCAAATACAAACCAAAAACCGCGGAAAAATTATCGGTACGTAGGACTAAACTTGGGCAGGGCGAGGAGGCGTGCGCCCTGTTGTCCACTTTTTTTAATGAAATAATTATTTGTGGACAATAAAGGTAGAGCAGTGCCAGCTGTCACAAGGCGATATTTGGATAACGATGGTGTCTTTTGTATAACGTATGCGATTGCTGTTAATTTCTCCCGAATACTTGCAGGGACTAAAATTTAGTGCAACGATGCCGAAGGCAAAAAATCAAAGTCGTCGCGTCTACAGTTTAGTTCTGGGGGTTTCCGCCGCCGTTTTCTGTTTCTTTTTTGAAAAAAGAGGAGTGGGGGATTTCCGTTGTTTTTGGTTCTTTTTGAAAAAGAACATTTCAGGCTAAAGATTACCGAAAGCTTTAAATAAAGTAT
>CAZRZZ010000053.1:0-3048 GCA_964604755.1 uncultured Methanosarcinales archaeon
ATGGATATCTACCAGAAGAAAGAGCAGAAAGATGCGAAGCGGAATACTCGAGAATTTCAAATAGTTGGGATACTTTGCTTTCTCCTTACCTTAAATAATTAAGGGGCAGGCTACGGCGGACTTTCTCTTCACTTCGTTCGTCGAACCACGTGCACTTTCGGTCGTTTTGCTCCTTCAGGGCACCTAACAGGCATTTTACGGTTCGGTTCTTGGAGAACCCCACCCAAATTTTCCTTCGGAAAACTTCGTAAAATGCCATTGTTATGCTCCTCATTCCACCTGCGGATTCTCAAGAAGGCCCGGGTTCTCATCCAGATCAAGCACGGCCTTGAGCGCTTTGATCGCGACTTCAACCTGACCATTATCAGGTGTTCGTGTCGTGAGCTTCTGCACACCAAGCCCCGGGAGTACCACGAGTTGGAGGAGCCAATTCTTCCGGTACTTGCCGGCAAGGCGCAAAAGCTCAAAGGAGATGCCTGCGATGACGGGCAGCAGTGCAAGGCGCATGCCGAGCTTTGCCCAGAAAGAAAAGCCGGCAGGGATGAATGTGTACACAAGAATCGACAGGATAAGCACAATCAGGATGAAGCTCGTCCCGCATCGGGGATGCAATGTTGTGAACTTGCGCACATGCTCGACCTCGAGTGGTTTTTTTGCCTCATAACAGTTCACGGCCGCATGCT
Organism: uncultured Methanosarcinales archaeon; assembly: GCA_964604755.1. Lineage (GTDB taxonomy): Archaea > Nanobdellota > Nanobdellia > Woesearchaeales > UBA12501 > CAZRZZ01. The sequence goes on from CAZRZZ010000053.1 coordinate 684, forward strand.
CGGCGCCATGATACTCGAAGAGCCGCTTGACGTCGCTCATAAGCGATATGGCTGCGACGTAGCCGACAAAGAGCGCGATCTTGACGACGCCATCGATCGCATTGAAGAGGAGGTAGTGCTCCTGCACGAGCACACTCATGCGCTCAAGCAGGGTGGCGATGAGGAGCGGCACGAATTTGAAGAGCGCAAGCGCAAAGACAAGCGCGAATCCTATGGATACCGCCGTGTGCCACCACGAGAGTTCTTCGTCCACGCTCCCACCAGACTCCTGTGCAGAGTAGCTAAGCGCACGGATGCCAATGCTCATCATCTCGACAAGGCCGAGCATGCCGCGCAAGAATGGCCATTTGAAAAACGTGAGCCTGTCGCTAAGCGATTTTATTTTTTCCTTCTTGATGCTAATCGAGCCGTCGGGCTTGCGCACGGCGATTGCGACATGCTTGGAGGAGCGCATCATCACACCCTCGATGACTGCCTGGCCCCCTGCAGTGATGAGTTTTTCAGACATGCGTTGCTGTGGGAGCGAAAACATTAATAAATCTTTATGGTAGAATGTGGGCATGGATGCAGGCATGGAGAAAAATTGTCGCGAGGCGAACTTTTACGGGCTTGTCGGATCCACGCATAACTATAGTGGCCTTGCGCGAGGAAACATTGTAAGCGAGCAGAACAGGGGCTTTGTCTCCCGGCTGCGCGATGCGTTCCTGCAGGGGCTTGACCATGTGTTTCTTGGCGTGAGGCTTGGCCTGATCTCCTATTTCCAGCACGATCAGGCACCAAAACCTTTATAAACCTCCGCCTTCTCGCAGCAACCTATCTTGAGAGGTCTCATCGAGGCCCTCAATTGTAGCCCGCAAGGGCATGCATATCAAACGATAAATAATAGCCACGAATCACAATACCATGGCAACTATCTTCGACGTCCCACCAAATGATCTTATCGCAGAAGTAGCTGCGAAGCTCAAGGACGTCTCCGATGTCAAGCCGCCAGCGTGGGCAAGTTACGTCAAGACGGGCATGCACAAGCAGCGCCCGCCGACGCAGGACAACTGGTGGTACCTTCGCTGCGCCGCGATCATGCGCACCTGCGCAAGGCTTGGGCCAGTCGGGGTGAGCAAGCTGCGCAGAAAGTACGGTGGAAACCAGGACCGTGGCCACAAGCCCAGGCGAAGCTGCAAGGGATCGGGCAATATCATCCGCAAGGCGCTTCAGCAGCTTGAGGCGGCAAAGCTGCTCAAGCAGACACAAGTTGACAAGCGAAAAGGGCGCGTCGTGACGCCAAAAGGCCAGGCGCTGCTCGATGCCTGCGCGAAAGAGGCGTTCAAGAAGATGGCAAAGCCACGAAGCGCGGCGGCCCCGACACTTCCCGTGAAGCATACGCAAAAGCACGATCAAGAGCAGGCGCAAAAAGAGGCCCCAAAGGCCGAGTCCAAGGCGGAAAGAAAGCCCGCCGCGACCGGTCCGGAAGAATGAACCTCGACGAGATCCGCGCAAGAAAACTTGCCGCGATGCAGACCCGCGCACAGGAACGGACGCGCGAAGACGCGCAGTTCGCCTCGCAGGTCGCGCAGCTCGAGGCGATCATCAAGACGAGGATGACCAAGGACGCCATTGCGCGCCTTGGCAATGTCAAGACAGCTCATCCGGAGCGGGCTGTGCAGGCAATCGCCGTCATGGCGCAGCTTATCCAGGCCGGCCGCATCGCAACTGTCGATGACGCGACGCTCAAGGACATCCTTGAGCGGTTGCAGCCGGAGAAGAAGGGATTTAGGATCACAAGAAAATAGTAAGAAGAACATGGCGACAATCAAACACCCATCACGAAAGGCACGCCTTGCCAAGCTCAACGCGCAGACTCGCTGGGCGCCGTTCTGGACCGTGCCAAAGATCTACGGCAAGGGACGGCGCGTGCATCCGGGCCGCCACACCAACGTGAAGCGCAGCTGGCGGCGCACGAAAACGAAAGCATAATCACGAATGACTATGGCACTCGAACGGACATACATGGTTCCCCTGAGAAGCGCATTTTTGCGCGCGCCCAACTACTGCCGAACACCCCGAGCAGTCCGTGCACTGCGCGCATTCCTTGCACGCCATATGAAGACATCCGAAGAGAAGGTGCGCATCGGTCTTCATCTGAACAATTATGTCTGGTCCCGAGGGATTCGTAATCCTCCGCACAAGGTGAGGATCACGGCGACAAAGGACGATGAGGGCATCGTCAAGGCAGAGCTCGTTGGAAAGGCATTCGAGGAAGCGCCTGTGCAGAAGCCACTGCCGGGTAAAGCCAGGGAAGACGAAGAGAGCCACGAGCATGAGGTCCATGACCATGGTCATGGACCTCATGCTCGTGGCCTGTCTCTTA
>CAZRZZ010000053.1:3058-5884 GCA_964604755.1 uncultured Methanosarcinales archaeon
GTCCACGAGCATGATGAGACTGGTAGTGAAGACAAGATAAAAGAGGAGCTTGAGCGTCTCGAGAGAGAGACCAAGGAACTTGAGGGGAAGAAAGCGCCCGTGAAGAAGGAGGCGGCACCGCTTGCGGAGAGAAAAGAGGCGCCGGTCATGGAGAAGAAAGCGGCTCCACCAGCAGGAAAAAAAGAGAGTCCAGAAAAGAAAAGTGGGTCAAAGCAGCAGACGCTTGCCGAGGCGAAGAAGGAATAATTCTGCAAAGGAATTTTTTTATACTATGCACTCATTGTCAACGATGCGGTACGTGCGCGCAAAAGTTTTTAAATCATGCTCTGCGACATTCTCCCATGACAAAGGTCAGCGTCAAGAGTTTCGGATGCTCGGCGAACATCGGCGAAGGCGAGGCGATGCAGGGACTTCTTTTTGAATCCGGAGCGAAGCTTGTATCTGATCGCGATGCGGATGTCATCGTCCTTAATGTGTGCACAGTCAAGGGGAACACGGCCGCGCTCCGGGAAATCAAAAGTGCAAGACGGAACAATCCGGAAAAGAAACTTGTTATTGGCGGCTGTGTGACCCGGGAACTTGCAGGAAAAGTTAAGGAGATTGACTCTGGCGCAAGCATCATCACGACGCACGCCCTAAAGGAAATCGTGCTGACTGTCCAGAGAGCTGCGCAAGGAAAGCGAGTCGAGACGTTCTCCTTTTCCAGAGATTCGAAAGTGAATATTCCACGCGTCCGTCACAATCCCCTTGTTGCGATCGTGCCGACCTCGTCCGGCTGCCTTGATACCTGCTCGTTTTGCTCGACACGCCTTGTGAAGGGACGGCTTGTGAGTTATCCCTCTAAAGATATCGTCGCTGAGGTTAGGCTCGCAATCATGGGGGGATGTAAGGAGATCTGGCTTACGGGCCAGGACAGCGGGTGCTACGGGTTCGACATCGGCACGGATATGGCAGAACTTCTCGAACGCGTCGTCCAAGTCGAAGGAGACTTCAAAGTCAGAATCGGCATGGGCAATCCACGCCATCTCCATACGTACATCGATCGTCTCATCCGCATCATGAAGCACGACAAAATTTTCAAATTCATCCACCTCCCCGTCCAGTCCGGAAGCGACGATGTCCTTAAAGCGATGCGGCGGCAGCACAGCGTCGATGACTATCGTGCGCTTGTCGGACGCTTGCGTGACGCGATTCCCGACATTACGATATCAACTGACATCATCGTCGGTTTCCCCGGCGAGACTGAGGAGCAATTCCAGGACACCCTCCGGCTCATCGAAGAGACACGGCCGGCCATCGTGAATCTTGCGCGTTTTGCTCCGCGCGAAGGGACGCTCGCCTCAAAGATGGGCGATCAGGTTTCTCCGGATGAGAAGAAGCGGCGAAGCCGAATCCTCACGGATGTGTTCCACCGTGTTGCAAAAGAAGAGAATAGGAAGTGGATCGGCTGGGTTGGCAACATCATCATTGTGGAGAAAGGGCTTCCCGGCACGATGGTTGGACGCAATCATACATACAAGCATGTCGCGATTCCGGGTGATTGGGGTTTTGGAGAAAAAGTCCGCGTCAGGGTCATCGATGCCAGCCCATTCGCGCTCAAGGCGGAGCCGATCGACTCGGCTTTATGCTAGATTCTATCGGCTCTCTTTTTGTTCGCTTGAGCGGTACGCGTCAATCACATGGTCCATGACGCGTTTGAGCGTCGTGTATGCCTTTGTGCACTCGTCATAGTTCTGCCGCACATAGATCGCGTGCGCGGCGCGCAATGGAAGAAGCATGGCAAGCGCGTCGATGCCAGATTTGAGCATATCTCTTAGCGACCGTTCTTTTCGATAGGCCTCATCGTGAACATATGTGCGAAGCTCATAAAGCAGGACCATCCACGGTGCCCACCGCCAAGTCGTGTTTTGCTTGCAGTAGCTTGGTGAGAAGTCCTTGCATGTATCAACTGTGAGTACAACTACACTATACGGCTTATTTCGCATAATCCACTCTTGCTTTGTGAGGTCATCCACTTGGAAGTGGATGTGCACATTTTCCATCCCGTCGATAGGCACATCCAAGCCGTCGATATCGATGACATCTGGAGTGTATGTGCTGGCAAGCATCGCTGTCAGGCGATTTCTCCCTGAGGCCTCTTCCGTTTCCCGTGCCTTTTCAAGGATCGCGACAAGATCATCACGCTTAGGAAGGCCATCCCACTGCTTCTCGGCGTAGAGAGTGAAAAGGTGTCCCGCATATTCATCGCTCACTGCAGGACACGATGTCGCCTGCATAATCTCTTGTTCGTCTATAGATTGCATTCCACTCTTCGCAACGATGCCCAAATATTAAATATTTTTCCATTTTCCTTTTCGGATGTGGCTCTGTCCTAAATCTCGGAGCACTGCCGCCAAGCGACGTGCGCCGGCCTCATGTCAGAAGACCGGATCCTCAGAGAACACACTATTTCCCTATGCAAACAGAGCGCGGCAGTGCCCCAGTTCACAACTTTTAGGACAGAGCCTTTCGGATGTGAAAGATTTAAATAGTTCCATGCCTATGGCTGGCACGATGGCAAAAAAGAGGAGAATGGAAAGGCGCAGGGTTCTGGCATACGCCGGCTACGCGTTCGCGTTGATTATCATGGTGTATATCGCTTATTCTGTGTGGGTGTACCTTGGCAGCGTCGAGACGACGGAGGAGTTTCTTGTGTGCAGCGGCGATGAGTGCGTCAAGAGCTTTCACATCCATGCGGACATCGAGCCGGTCATCTGCGGAGAGCTCAAGTGGTTCCCGCTCGAGCAGGGCAAGCTCGAAGAACAGCACACGCACAAGGAGCGCAAT
>CAZRZZ010000053.1:5894-8928 GCA_964604755.1 uncultured Methanosarcinales archaeon
GGTTGCGCGTCACGTCGGACACGCACGAGATCATCGACTATTCTCCACTCAAATTGCGCAATTTCATAGAAAACATGGAGCCTGGATCCGATGACCGCTGCCTCTTTGGCATCTGCGAGGGGGATATGTGCGAAGGATCGGACACGCCAGGAAGCTTCCGTGTCATCGCCAATGGTGAGGAGCGCCAGGAGAAATGGGATTACGTCTGGAAAGATGGTGACAGCATCAAGGTCATATTCGAATGATCCGTTGCGAGGATGAACTATGGTAGCAGAACTCAGCTGGCCCATCATCGTCGGTGCCGCGCTCATCGACGGCATCAACCCGTGCGCGTTTGGCGTGCTCATCTTCATGCTCGCCTATCTTGCGAAATCTGACGGCGATAAGATGATGCGAAACGGCATCATCTATATCCTTGCTGTGTTTCTCACCTATCTTGCCGCAGGGCTTCTTCTGCTTCCAATCATCCGCTCCCTTGGGCAGTTCTCCGTCATCTCCTACATCGTGCTCGCGATCATCATCCTGATTGCGGGCCTGCTTGAGATCAAGGACTTCTTTTTTTACGGCAGATGGTTTTCGCTCTCGATTGCTCCGGATGAGGCGGAGCGCATCAAGATGTATGTCAAGAAGGTCGGCAGCAAGTGGTACACGGCGTTCGGGCTTGGCGTGTTTGTTGCGCTCGTCGAGCTTCCCTGCACGGGAGCGGTCTACCTTGCCGTGCTTGCGCTCATGAGCATGAGCGGCCTTTCGCTGACGAACTGGTCGTACCTGATCATCTACAATCTCATCTTCGTTGCGCCTCTTTTTGTGATCCTCTGGACCGTATGCAGGGGCCTCAATGTGAATAAGGTCAGAGAGTGGCAGGAGCGCAATAAGAAGTACATGCGCCTTATCACGGGGATCGCGCTCATCGGTCTTGCCGTGTGGATGCTTGCGACGACCGTGCGGATAGGATAGACACTGATGGACACTGTCACCCACACGCTTATCGGATTTTTCTTGACAGTCGTCCTTCTTCACCTTTACGGGTATTACATGTATCGCAGGCGTGTCCTCTGGTGCGGAATCATTGCAACGTTCCTGCTTGATCTTGATATCTTCCTGCGCTTTTTTGGCGATGGGTACTATCTTGTCTATCATCGGACGCTCACGCATTCCTTGTTTGGAGTTGTCATCTTTGCCTTGTTCTTGGCTGCTGCGTTTACCCGGAAAAAGGACGAGTTTGGGATGTACTTTCGTGTCGCGTTTTTTGGATTCTTTGCCCATGTGCTCTACGACCTGTTCACAAGCTGGGGGACGGCGATACTCTATCCGATCAGCGAAACGAGATTCGCTGTTGAGATTCTGCCCATTATCGATATCTGGCTTTGGATAATTCTTATCGGCGCGTTTGTGCTATGGCTTTTCAGAAGGGAATCTGAGCTTCGCATCGCCGCAGCCGCTCTTGGGCTTGCTGTCGTCTTCACGGCATGCATGGGCCTTTTTGGCATCATTGCCGAGATTTCAAACGGTCCCCATGCGGAGAGCTTTCCGACATTTGTGAACCCTGTCGTGTGGAACATCATCGAAAAGGGCAATGGCGAATATATCTCTTACCAGCATAATGTTTTCACGCGCGAACGAACGCAGGCGCACCACTATCCGATAAGCGACCACGTGCTCATCGAGCAGTCCAAGGGGTCATCGCTTGTCGAGCAATACCTTCGTTTCTCTTCCTACGCGGTGCCTGAAGTCGTCGGAGCGGATGCTGTCGAATGGTATGATCTTCGTTTCATGCGCGATGGCAAGGCAGGGTTTGTCCTGCGCATCGATCTTGATGAAGATGGGGGCGTCGTGCGCGAACGCATGATCTCCCGGGAGGAGAACCGTCTGCATGGCGCTCTCGAAGGGCGCAAGCGAGAACTTAACTAGTGACACCATCCCTTCGTATTTCTACAAGCGCAAATTTCTTTTATAAACTTTGGGGTGGCTTTAGCCGTACCAGGAACCATCGATATGTATTTAAGCGTGGTTGTAGTCTTGCCGTGCATGGCAAAGGAAAAATTTGTCCTGCTCAGCTTGCAGGAGGAGAAGGCAAGAAAACTTGCGCAGGTCATCAGCAGCGAAAGCTGCCGCAGAATTCTCGATGCCCTTGCGGACAACGACATGACGGCAACGCAGATCTCACGAAAGCTTGACCTTCCCCTCTCGACAGTGCATTATAACCTGCAGAATCTTGTGAAGGGTGGCCTTGTCGTCTGCGAGGAATTCCACTTCTCTCCAAAAGGAAAGGAAGTCAACCACTACAAGCTTGCAAGCAAGTATATCATCATCGCGCCAAGAGCCGACGAAGGATTCAAAGAGAAGCTCAAGGGGATTCTTCCCGTCGGGCTCATCGTCGGCGCTGCTGCACTTGCCCTGCGATGGGCAAGACGATTCTTTCCTGGTGAGGCAGTCATTTCTGCTTCGATGCCTGTGGCAAAGCAAGCGGCAGAAGGCATGGATCAGATGGCTCTTGCTGCGCCACTTATTGCAAAGGACGCTGCGGCGCCCGCGATACCCGCAGCAGCCGAGCCCCTGCCAGAGGCTGTGACGGCGGTTTCACAATCCCCGTGGCAGGACATCGTGCTTTGGTTTGTTATCGGCGCGATCGTCGCGCTTGGTGCGTATGCGCTGGTATCTTATCTGCGCAAGAAGTGACGCGCATTGCAAGTCGTTCCTACAACGAGGTATCCCCCACGGTTCTTTCTTTTTTCTATGCCGCGATATCAACGGGAGTTGTTCTCTCTTTCGCTGCGATGGTCTCGGCGAGGTCATGCAGTGGACGAAACGATTCCTGCAGCTGGTGCGCCTCGATCTGGTGCCTCGCCTTTGCAAGCCATGGCATGATGACGCTGTTTACCTTGCCAAGCGCGCACAACAGGTCGGCCTGGCTGAGCTTGCGCAGCTTCTTTGTCCGAAAGTATTCCCGCAAGGGGATGTTTGCCGCTTCCTCGCACAGTGATGTGAGATCCGCGCCGCTCAAATTGGCCAGCATCACGGTCGCGATCGTAAC
>CAZRZZ010000054.1:0-8740 GCA_964604755.1 uncultured Methanosarcinales archaeon
ATGCAAGACACCATTGATAAGATATGGTACCTTCACGATAAGGTGGCTCCAAAGTATCCTCAGGACAAAGCGCTCTTTAGCCACGTCAACAAGAAAGCGCTCATCTATAGAAAACTCCTTGAAGAGTCGCCGGGCAATGGTCCGCAGAGCGCAAAAGAGGTCGGAGAGCGCATGGAGGCGTACGCTAAGGAAATGGGGACAATGCCAAGCATGCCGCCCCTCGAAGAAGAAATTCGTGCAGCCGATGAGGAGGGTGCACCTGAAGGGGCTCTTATCGAGGAATCCATGCCATCCATGCCGCCGCTTGATGAGGTCCCACTTGAGTGGGGCGGGCTTGAACCGCTTGACGAAGAGATGCCGACGCCAAAGGAAGCAGCAGGAAACCAGCCGCAGAATCTTCTTGGCATGCCCATCCCTGCGCCTCAAGAGAAGAAGAGAGGACTATTTTCCCGCGTGCTTGGAAGAGGCAGGAAGGGCTCATAATCCATTGCATAGCCAAGAAATAAGCTGAAGAGGTGAATGATGGCCAAGACGCAAGCAGACGTTCAGGTTCTTGACACCTATGAGATCACTCTTGGCAATCTTGTCACGAAAATAGACATTTATCGCGAGGCAGGATCATTTGTCGCAACGTATCGCATGTCCATATCAAACATCAGTCCGACGACAAAGATCATCCTCGAAAAGATCAGAAAAGAGTTCATCTCCAGCGTGACTGCTGGAATTGGCGAAGTGGAGGCAGAGCAGGGCGTCGACCTCATCAAGACGAAATTTGAGCAGGAGATCAAGCTTCTCATCAAGAAGTACTTCGCAAGCCTTGATGCGAAGACGATGAATATCCTTGTCAATTACATCATCCGCCAGAATCTCGGCCTTGGGGATATCGAGATCCTGCTTCGTGACGTGAATCTTGAAGAGGTCGTCGTGAATGGATCTCAGGAGCCGGTCTGGGTCTATCACCGAAAGCACGGATGGCTCCAGACAAACATCTATTTGGACACTGAATCCAAGATCCGGCACTACGCGACGATGATAGGACGCGACGTCGGCAAGGAGATCACGCTGCTCAAGCCGCTCATGGACGCGCATCTCCTCACCGGCGACCGCGTCAACGCGACCCTGCATCCGATCTCCGACCGGGGGAACACGATCACGATCCGAAAATTCTCTGAGCACCCGTGGACGATCACGGACTTCATCGAGGCGGGAACGATCGACTACGAAGGCGCCGCGCTCCTGTGGCTTGCCATCGAGAACGAGCTCTCCATCCTCGTCGCCGGAGGGACGGGATCTGGAAAGACTAGTATGCTCAACGTGCTTTCCAACTTCTTTCCGCCAAATCACCGCATCATCAGCATTGAGGACACGCGCGAGCTCACTCTTCCAAAAGCCCTGCATTGGGTTCCCCTGGCCACGCGTCTTCCAAACCCGGAGGGCAAGGGGGGCGTGTCCATGCTTGATCTTGTCGTCAACAGCCTGCGCATGCGGCCGGACCGCATCATCGTCGGCGAGATCCGGCGCGAGAAGGAGGCGCAGGTGCTCTTCGAGGCGATGCATACCGGGCATTCTGTGTATGCGACAATCCATGCAAACAACGCGCATGAGACAATTGACCGTCTCACGAATCCGCCAATCAATGTGCCAAAGAAGGTCGTGAGCGCGCTTGGCATCATCCTCGTGCAGAACCGCAACCGCCGGACAGGAAAGCGGCGCACGCTCCAGATCGCGGAGGTCACCGACGAAGGCGACGAGTACGTCTTCATGCAGCATGACGCGGCAAAAGACAAGCTTACACAGATCAAGAGCCTCAAGCGTGTCAAGCAGACCATCTCTCTTTATACCGGCATGACGGACAAGCAGATTCAGGACGACCTCAAACAGAAGGTCACGATCCTGCGATGGCTTGCCAAGAACGATGTGCGGGACGTGCACAAGATCGGCCTTGTCATGGCCAAGTACTACACGGGACAGCTCAATCTCTCGACGCTCAAACCAGAAGACCTGGAGACATGAGGTGGGCGTGGTGAATCCATTCCACTTCTATGTGGCAAAGCATCCGGCCATCAAAAGCATCCTGCTCCGGGCGCACATCAGGAAGAAACCCGAAGTGTTCGTCCGCGAGTCTTCGATCGTCGCGCTCTTTATCTCGTTCATCTTCTCATTTCTTATCTTTGTCTTCCTTCTCACCCCGATGCAGAGAAGCCCGTTTCACCTATTCTGGATCCTGCCAATCCTTCTTTTCCTGCTCTTTCGGTTTATGATAAACCGTCCTGTCGTCTACATCCGAAAGCAGGAAAAAGAGATCGAGAAGGACGTGCTCTTCGCCGGCCGCTTCCTGCTTGTCAAGATCGAGTCAGGCACGCCGTTTTTCCAGGCGCTCGATGACGCAAGCCGGTCGCGTGGAACGTGTGCGAGATACTTTCGTGACATCGTCGATGACGTGAAGCTTGGCACGCCAATCGAAGACGCGCTCGAGCAGGCAATCGAGACAAGCCCGTCGGACAAGTTCCGCCGCATCCTCTGGCAGATCCACAACGCGTTGCGCTCGGGGATCGACATCGGGGGGAGCTTGCGAAGTATCCTGCACCGCATCGCTGAGGAGCAGATCATCTCGATTAAGGAGTACGGAAAGCGCCTCAACAGCCTTGCGATGTTCTACATGCTCCTTGGCATCGTCGTGCCTGCGCTTGGGATGACGATGTTTATCATCCTCGGGTCGTTCCTGTCGATCCAGGTCGACCGCAATATGCTTCTTGCGGCGCTGTTCCTGTTCTTCTGCTTCCAGTTCATCTTCATTGCGCTCTTCCAATCGATCCGTCCGGCGGTGAACCTATGAAAACGTTCCTTGCTGCTGAGAATTTTGGACGCGCATTCCTTCCGGAGAAATTCCGGCCGATGTTTGCTGGCTGGCTGCAGAAGGGGGGTATCGACAGGCCGCGCTACGACATCATCGGGTACGCGTTCTGGGCCTCGACTGCGATAAGCATTATCATCCTCTTCGCGTTTGGGTATTCCTGGCTCTCCAAAACGTATGGGGCGGTCGGGGTTGGCCTTGGTTCGCTTGTCTTTATCTTCGTTTCGGTGCTTGCTCTCTTCTTGCTCTTTGGTCTTATCATGTGGTTCTATGTCGATATGCGCATCTATCATCGCACAAAGGAGATGGAACGCGTCCTTCCTGAGTTCCTGCAGTTCGTTGCCGGCAATCTCAAGGGGGGGATGAGTTTTGACCGGGCTCTCTGGAGCGCGATCCGTCCCCGATTTGGCGTGCTCGCAAACGAGATCGAGATCGCGGCAAAAAAAGTGATGACGGGAGGAGATGTCGATTTGGCGCTGCTCGAGTTCGCCGGCAAGTACGACTCTCCTACCTTGCGGCGAAGCATGGAACTCATCGTCGAGGGCATGCGCGGCGGCGGCGAGATCGTGTATCTCATCGACCGTGTAATCGAGAACCTCACCGAGGCGGACATCCTCAAGAAAGAGATGGCGGCAAGCGTGACAAGCTATGTCATCTTCATCACATTCATCGTCCTCTTTGTCGCGCCCGGCCTCTTTGCGCTTGGCTTTCAGCTGCTCACGATTGTGAGCTCATTTAGCGCAAAGATCGGCAGCGTGCAGGCCGCAGGGGCGTTTCCGCTCAAATTCGCCATCGGCGGTTTTGATATCGGGATGTTCAAGAATTTCTCGATGGGAAGCCTTGCTGTCATCTCTGTCTTCTCCTGCATGATCCTCTCGATCATCCAAAAGGGCTCCTATCGCGACGGGGTCAAATACGTGCCCGTCTTCCTTGCGGTGTCCTTAATCAATTATCTGCTTATAGTCAAGCTCCTAAGCCACGTCTTCACGTTCATCGCGTAGAGAACAGAGGAAGATAGGATATCCTTCACAGAAACATTTATAAACATACTTTGCAATGGATACAGGTTGTTATTCACAAACGGAGGTTGATGGATATGAAGTCAAGACGCGCTCAAGCGGCGATGGAATTTCTCATGAGCTATGGGTGGGCGATCCTCGTCGTTCTCGTTGTTATCGGTGCACTGGCCTACTTTGGCGTGCTCAGCCCGCAGAAACTTTTGCCAGACAAATGCACATTTCCGCCGGGGCTCGTGTGCGAGGATTACTCGCTGAGCACGGCCGGTGGGGTTCAGATGGTTCTCTCCAATGGGATGGGAAAGACTATCTCAATTGCGGACATTGAGGTCATAGATGCAGCAGATCCATCTGCGATTGTATGTGCACCAGGAGGTCTAACTCCGCAGACTGTTGCGAATGGTGCGCGCTCGTCTACCATCACGTGCGGAGCGGGATCAACGGTCCTCAACGTCGGATCGAAGCAAAAGCTCAATGTAAAGATCACTTATAAGTTCGGAAGCGATCCCGCATCAGCAACAGCCCTTGATCATGTGGCCGAAGGGGAGATTTACGCGACCGTCCAATAATTTTTCTCTTTTCCTTTTTATTGTACAATAAAAATAAGCAGGCAGGAACCAGCACTTGTCCACAGCAAAAGCACAAGCGGCAATGGAATTCCTGATGACGTACGGCTGGGTCGTTGTCCTTGTTCTTGTTACCATCGGAGTCCTGAATTATTTTGGGGTCTTTGGCATCCAGGGACTCATCCCCGAGAAGTGCGAGCTTGGACCCGGGCTTCAATGCGTGGATTACCATATCAGCGAGGGAGCGGCAACGCTTGTCGTGCAGAACACGCTTGGAAAAGAGATCACAATCACGGGATTGTCCATTTCAAAAAAAGATGATCCAACATCCATTTGCTCCTCATCACTCAATGAGGAGGTCGCGTCTGGCGCACGGGCGACGCTGACATGTCAAGTACAGACGCCGTTTAAGGCGTACGGCAAGGAGAGGTTCATCCCGACAATTGCATTCACGATGAGCGGCGAAGAATTTTCGATAAAAGGGGAAGTCTATACCGCACCAAGAAAAACAGTATCTCCTGCTTTGCAGCAAACAGAGAAGGCATTTGCTTTTTCACAAGCACCAGGAGGACAACAACAGGCGTGCACGCCAAAAGCCGCAGCGGAGGACCCGAATGCGACATGCTGGGATGGAACCGACAATGACTGCGATGGCATGATGGATTGCAATGATCCGGATTGTTCTTCTGATTCCCTTTGTTCCCCTAAATGAAGCGCGCACACCGGGGCTTCCGCGGCAGCAAATCGAAATGGCGAAGGTTTTATAAACATATTTCGCGTCTCATCCCTGCATGAAAAAAAGGGGCCAGGCGTCGATGGAGTACCTCATGATCGTCGGCGTCGCGTTCATGATCATCGTGCCGATGATGTATATTTTCTATAGCTACACGACAAGCACGCGCGATGAGATCGCGCTTGCCAAACTCGACCAGATCGGAAGCAGCATCGTCAATACCGCAGAAGAGGTCTTCTTTCTTGGTCCACCAAGCAAGTCGACGATATATTATACGATGCCCGACGGCGTGGTCCACGCAGGGATCAGGGGCTCGCAACGTGACGTGCTCGTCTTCTATTACGGCGGAAACCCGGCACCGCCATATGTGGGATCGCAGCAAGTCATCATCCCAAGCAATGTCCCGCTCGCGTTTAGCTCAAGTGATCTATCCGTGCTCATCTCACCCGGCCGAAAGGCGCTCGTGCTCGAAGCGGGGACGGATGCCATCGGCAATGTGATCATGCTTTCAGCAAGGACATCATGAGACGCGCCCAAGCTTCCCTCGAGTTTTTGATGCTCATCGGTCTCATGACTGCCGTGTTTGTCGTTTTCTACGCGGTCATCGCCGGCTTCTTTGTCGAATTCCACGAGCAAGAGAACCAGAAGATCGCCTACGACCTTCTTTGGCTTGTGGAAAAGGAGATCCTCTTTGCAAACAGTGGGTTTGATGGTTATCAGAGGATATTCCTGCTCCCACCAAGCCTTGATGGGGATCCATATAGCATCCGCATCATCCATCCGGCGGATCTTCCCATCGAGGAGATCCAGGTGTCTTTTCGCCAAAAAGAGTATGGGCTCCCCGTCCAGCCGCGCGTGTACCTGGCAAAGCCAGGAGATGGCACCAGCGGTGATCAGGTCAATGTGACGCGAAGCAGGGGGCGAATACATATCGCATCCTTACGGTTTGAGGATGTAACTTCCTAGCGTCCCCTGCCCATTGCTTATTATAATTATAGGCATAAATCTTATAAACAACAACCACCTAAGTCGGAAAAGAAGAGGTGGTTCTAATCCGCAAAGCCCAGTTTTGGTCCATGGATGCGATCATTGCCGTTGTCGTCTTCATGGTCGCATTCGTCCTTGTGCTTGGCATCATCGTCGAGCTTGGCGAGGGCGATGTGCGAGTGGATCTGCAGACGCAAGGCGCAACGATCCAGACAGTGCTTGCTGCGGACCGGCCGGTCTCCTTTCTTGACGGTGTGGACATCGATGCAGACCGGCTTGCGCTCTTCACTGCAATCCCCTACGACGATTTGCGCGATGAGCTTGGCATCGATGGGGACTTCTGCATCTACTTTGAGGATGAGGATGGAAATATAATCCCTGTCCCAAGCACGGGGGGCACGGCACCGGGTGTGGGCCATCCCGACATCATTGTCGGCGGAGGTGAATGCGAGACTGAATTCGGTGTCTGCGAGGACCTTGACGGCGACGGCTACGGGGACGGGCCGGACTGCATCGATGCCGACCCTGATCCGGCAGACGGAGATGTTACTCCCGAGACGGTTGATGACTGGTGCGATGGCGTCGATAATGATGGTGATGGAGACATTGACGAGGATGCACGGCCTCTTGAAGGAACCTCATGCGGCCTCTCGACAGGGATATGCAGTACGGGAACCTGGTCATGCACGGGCGCCTCAGGAATGGAATGTTCCGGAAGCACGCCGCCACGCCCGGAGGTCTGCAACAGCGCGGACGACGACTGCGATGGCACAGTCGATGACGGCTGCAGCGCCTGCGTGGACAACGATGTGGACGGCCATGAGGCGGCGTACTGCGGCGGGGATGACTGCGACGACTCAAGCGCGGGCGTGAACCCAAGCGCGCCGGAGCGCTGCGGGGATGGCATTGATAACAACTGCGATGGCACAAGAGATGAAGGATGCCTTCCTGCCTGCCGCGACGATGACGGGGACGGCCATCAAGCCGCGTCGTGCGGAGGGGATGACTGCAATGATCTGGACTCGCGCATCTTTCCGGGGGCGGCAGAGGTCTGCGACGACGGCCTTGACAATGACTGCGACGGCAGCATCGATCTTGCGGATGCGGACTGCATCACCTGCACCGACGCGGACGCGGACGGCCATTTCACGACGGTGAGCAACCCGTCCTGCGGACCGAATGACGATTGCGATGATTCCGACCCGGCGGCGTATCCAGGCGCGCCGGAGACGGGCGCTGCGCCATGCAAGGACTATAACTGTGACGACGCGATAGCTTGCATTGCACCCCCATCCTGCACCGCAAATGAGATTGGTATGTGCTCAAATAGCATCGACGATGACTGCGATGGGTCCATGGACTGCATGGACTCCGACTGTTCTGCTGATTCGGCATGCAGGCTGTCCTGTACGGACTCCGATGGTGATGGATATGCTGTCGAGGGCGGCGCGTGCGGCCGGGTCGACTGCGACGATACGCGTGCCAGCATCTATCCGGGCGCGAGGGAGCGGTGCGGTGATGGCATCGATCAGGACTGCAACGGCGCCGACCTCATCGCTGATAACGATGGAGACAGGGATTACGACTGGAACCTTTGCACCAACGGGCGAGACTGCGACGACAACGAGGCCCGTATATACTCCGGAGAGGGTCTTGGGGGAGAGGATTCGATCAATTGGTGTGACGCTTCCGGAAACCCATGGTGCTCTGGCGGCAGATGCGTGCTCTGCAGCACACAGTTAGATGACGACTGCGATTATTATTCCTCAGAGCCGGGATGTACCACCCCGGGAAGTTGTGAGACACTCTATTGCTCGAATCCACCCTATTGCAGGTGACCGCATGAAAAACAAGCATACTATCAACCGACGCGCGATAGTACTTCTTATACTCATCGTCGTCTTTGCGATGGTCATGGCCGCCACGACCGCTTCGCCCACGGTCAATGTCGATGCCGACGATGTCGTGAAGATGACGAGAATCGTCAATTATCACGACAAGATGGGCAATGCGCACTATGGAGCAAAGATGAACATCATCGTCTTCAAAAGGAAAGGATGATGGCATCGCAATCTCGTGTTCTGCGCAGCTTCCCCTGCAGGGGACAGCGCGGCTTTTACTTCTCGATGGATGTCCTCTTATTCCTCTTTATCATCGCGTTCGGGACAGTCCTTGTGCTTGCGGCGCTTCCCGGGCGCGCGCCAAAGACGCAGCCGCTGTCGATCGCCGACAGCCTCGCCTCGTTTCTTGCGACAACAACGACGCGCGATGTCATCGGATATACAAGCGGCATCACGTTCACCTCGCTTGACCGAACGATCCTTGAGCAGGCAGCGTTGTTCATCACGGACGGTAACCCGGATGATGCAAAAGGGCTTGTGAAAGATGTCATCGTCAAGACGAACGCAGTACCCTCATCCTATTCTGTGCGTGTCGAGCTCGAGCTCATGGATGAAGCGCTCTATCTTCGTGCATCACGCTCAGAGGACGACTCGGAGTTTCTCATCTCATCCAAGCGCATCGTCTTCTTCTACGACTGTCTCTTATACACATCTGACGCTGCCGACGATCTTACGCGTGTAGA